>NZ_JBCOAR010000011.1:0-74220 GCF_040226755.1 Ligilactobacillus sp. RTP31139st1_D10_RTP31139_211217 | reverse complement strand
TTTATTGCTCTTATCGCTCGGATAAGAGACCCTGCACATTTGCTTATCGAAACTTTGTTCAGTTTTCAAAGATCTACTCAGTTGATACAATCAACATCAACATTTTAACATATTGATTTTTTTCATGTCAACAACTTTTTTTAATTTTTATCCCAGTCGTTTTTTGACGACTAGATTATTTTAACAAAAAACATTGAATGATGTCAACAATTTTTTGTTTTAATTTTTCTGCTGCAACAAATCAGCTTAAATATAATATCATGATTCCCAAGATGATGTCAACATCTTTTTTATATTATATTTTTAAGTAACTGCTCTGCATCAGCAACTTTTATAGTATAGCAAGGAATACATTTAAGCGTCAAGGACTTTTTTAAATTTTTTTGATCAACCTACATATATCAAAAAAATGCTGTGACTAAGCAGCCACAGCATTGAAAAAATATCTTATTTTTAGTTATTTTCGATCGGACGCATTGTTGGAAATAATAAAACATCACGGATCGAAGGTGCATCTGTCAACAGCATCACCAAACGATCGATACCGATACCTAGACCACCTGTAGGAGGCATACCATATTCCATAGCTTCGATATAGTCTTCATCGATACCTTCTGCTTCATCGTTACCAGCTTGACGTTCTTCCACTTGTGCTTCAAAACGTTCACGTTGATCGATCGGATCATTTAACTCAGTAAAGGCATTAGCATATTCGCTACCCAAGATAAACAATTCAAAGCGATCAGTGAAACGTGGATCCTTAACGTTCTTCTTAGCTAACGGTGAAATTTCAACTGGATGGCCGTAAACAAATGTTGGGTCAACGATCTTATCTTCACAGAATTGTTCGAAGAATTCGTTGATGATGTGACCAACTTTCCAGTATTGTTCATAGTGAACACCATGCTCATCAGCCAAAGCACGAGCCTGTTCTAAAGTCATTTCTTCCCAGAAATCGACACCAGTATATTCTTTGATGATATCGACCATGTGCACGCGCTTAAATGGCTTATCAAAATCGACATCTTTACCTTGATAGTTCACGATGTTGTTATTTGACACTACTGAAGCAGCGGCTTTGAAGATACCTTCTGTTTCATCCATAACGTCTTCAAAGTCAAAGTATGCAGCATAAGATTCAAGCATTGTAAATTCTGGATTATGGCGTGTATCGATACCTTCATTTCTAAAGACACGACCGATCTCATACACACGTTCCATCCCACCAACGATCAAACGCTTCAAGTGTAATTCAAGGGCGATCCGAAGATATAATTCGATATCTAGAGCATTGTGGTGAGTGATAAATGGACGTGCAGCAGCACCACCAGCTTGGGTATGTAACACTGGTGTTTCCACTTCCAAGAAGCCTTCGCCGTCTAAATAGCGACGAATAGCTGAAATGATCCGGCTACGGTTCACAAAACGATCGTAGCTTTCTTTGTTGGAGATCAAGTCCAAGTAACGTTGACGATAGATCTGTTCTACGTCTTGAAGACCATGCCACTTGTCTGGTAATGGACGCAAAGCTTTGGATAAGAAAGTCAATTCTGTCACTTTAATCGTCAATTCACCCATATCAGTCTTGATAACGTGACCCTTGATACCTAAGAAATCACCCAGATCTGAGCGCTTGAAGATGTGATACATATCTTCGCCCACTTCATCTTTACGGATATAAAGTTGCATTCTACCAGTGCGGTCTTGTAGATCAGCAAAGCCTACCTTACCTTTACCACGTTTAGCTACCATACGGCCAGCGATCGTTGCTGTGATCTCCAAGCCATTTAATTCATCTTTGTCCATTTCACCATACTTATCATGCAAGTCTTGGTTCATTGAATCACGTTCAAACCGATGACCAAAGGGATCGATACCTTCTGCGCGCAATTCTTGCATCTTTTCACGACGTACACGCAATTGGTCATTCATGTTTTGTTGGTTACCCATTTAAAAATCCTCGCCTTTCTTTAGAGTGTGAGAAAAGGTGGTGCCTTTTCGAACACGTTTCATCTTTACTATTTTTTAATTATAGCATACTCAAAAGTCATAATTAACGCCGAATTGGTTGAGCGATCATATCAGCCAAGAAATTATCAAAGATCTCTTGCATTTCTTGCTCTGTATCAGCTGAATTCAAAGCAGCTTTGGTTCTGGCTGAACGTGGGATCCCCTTAAGATAGTAAGCCGCTTGGGATCTAAACTCTTTTGGTCCCACGATTTCACCTTTAGCTTCAACTAAACGATGCAAGTGCTCTTTAGCCACTGCGATCTTTTCAGCTGGTTTTGGTTCTTCTAATAATTCACCAGTCTCTAGGTAATGTGTCGTTTGCTTAACGATCCATGGATTACCTAAAGCCGCCCGTCCGATCATCACGGCATCAGCACCAACTTCATCCAACATCGTCTTAGCATCTTGCGGCGTGCGAACATCCCCATTACCGATAAATGGGATCTTCGTCAACTTATTAGCCACTTCATGCAATAGCTCCCAGTCTGCATGACCTGAGTAAAGTTGTTTTCTTGTCCGACCATGCATTGCTAATGCACTAGCCCCAGCTTCTTGCGCTGCCAATGCATTTTCGACCGCCAAAATGTGGTCCTCATCCCAACCGGTCCGCATTTTTACGGTAACTGGTTTTTCAACGGATGACGAAACGGCTTTGACCATCTCATATACTTTATCCGGATCAAGTAACCATCTTGCCCCAGCATCGGTCTTAGTAACTTTAGGCACAGGGCACCCCATATTGATGTCAATAATATCAGTATTGGTATTTTCCGCCACAAACTGAGCTGCTTCGACTAAAGTTTCCTTGCTTCCACCAAAGATCTGCACACTTGCTGGATGTTCACTTGGATCGACAAATAACATCTCAAGTGTCTTTTTGTTACGGAAATGGATCCCTTTATCCGAGATCATTTCACATACGACCATACCTGCACCAAATTCCTTACAGATCATCCGAAAGGCCACATTGGTCACCCCAGCCATTGGGGCTACCACAACTTGGTTTGGGATCGTGATATCTCCAATTTTCCATTCCATGGATCAATTTCACCTCATAAAATCATTCTTTACTTCGTTTGTAGATAATAGCACACTTTTATTTAAACGACTACTTTTCTTTTGCATTTTTTACGATCTCACGCAATTCATCTTCTGAAAAATGGTATTCACGATTGCAAAAATGACATAAAGCAGTTGCGCCGTGATCTTCTTTGATCATCTCTTCGATATCTGCTTCAGGTAGGCTGGCCATCGCTTGGGCAAAACGGTCCTTAGAGCAATCACATTCATACGCTACCGGCTTTTTATCCAAGATCTCAACATTTTCTTCGTCAAATAATTTGACTAAGATATCTTCTGGGGTCAAACCTTCACGCATCATTTCTGAAACTAGTGGCAAGTCTTTTAAGCGTTCTTCCAGTTTAGTCAAGACTTCATCCGTTGCTCCTGGCATGACTTGGATCAAAAAGCCGCCAGCTGTTTGGATCGTATTATCATCATTGACAAAAACTGACAACCCAACGGCTGATGGGATCTGTTCGGACTTAGCCAAGTAATACGTAAAATCTTCGCCCAATTCACCCGAAACAAGCGGTACTTGCCCGGTAAATGGTTCTTTTAAGCCCAGGTCTTTAGTAACGGATAGGAAACCTGTCGTTCCGACTGCACCTTTAACATCGATCTTGTGCTTATCGTTCAATGGTAAATGGATATGTGAGTGTTGGACATAGCCTTTGACCGTTCCATTGGCATTACCATCAACGACGATCGCGCCCAATGGTCCATCACCGTTGACTTTCACTGTCATCTTACCTTCACCCTTTAATGAAGCTTCCGATAATAGTAAAGTTGCGACTAATGTTCGACCTAAAGCTGCAGAAGCCGCACTCCAAGTATCATGATATTCTTGTGCTTGGCGAACTGTTTGGGTTGCATCGACCGCATACGCACGTAATTGCCCATCGTAGGCTAAACTTTTAACTAAATAATCAGACATTTTATTCACCTATTCCTTTATCTTTTTCAACAAATAAGGAGGAAGCAAGCGGGCGGCACATAGGCCAACTTACTTCCTCCTATTAAAATTTATTCCACCACTCGCTCAAAGACTAATCTTTATCCGAGTCTGTGTCTTTTTTATCCTTTTTTGGATAGAAGACTGTGGTTTTATTTTTATCAGCAGTTGCATCTTTTTCACTTGGGAAAGATGTCGTTTCATCAGCTACTTTGTTTTCACGTTTAGCAGCTTCTTTACGTTCCAAAGCTTCTTTTGATTCTTCAAAAGTCGTCGCTGTTGCTTTTTCACTTGGAAACTCATCTTCATTTTGGGCTGGCATCTTACCTGTCTTATACAAGCTCAAAATTTGCTTTTCATCAAGTGTTTCGTATTCAAGCAAGGCTTTTGCGATAACTTCATGCTGCTCTTTATGCTCTGAAATGATCTTCTTAGCCAAAGCCATACCTTCTTCGGATAAGCGTTTGACTTCTTCATCGATCGCATTAGCTGTATTGATTGAGAAGGCGGATTGACCAGGCACAGCATCCCCAGCAAACATGCCACTTTGACCTTCATATTGGACAGGACCTAATTGATCGCTCATCCCGTATTCGGTCACCATTGCACGTGCCAATTGAGTTGCTTGTTGGAAGTCATTGGAAGCCCCAGAGGATTGTTGCCCAAAGATAAGCTCTTCAGCAGCGCGTCCCCCCATCAAGCCAGCAATTTGTTCTTGCATGTCTTTCTTGGAAAGCAGCATTTGATCTTCTTTTGGTAACATGATCGCATAACCACCAGCACGACCACGTGGGACGATCGTAACTTTGTGAACGACCCGCGCATCGTTTAAGACCAGACCAACGATCGTATGCCCAGCTTCGTGGTAAGCCACGGTCTCGCGTTCTTTCTTGCTGATAACGCGATCACGTTTAGCTGGACCAGCGATCACGCGGTCTTCAGCTTCATCGATATCTGAGGCATCGATCGCTTTTTTGTTGCGCCGAGCAGCCAATAAAGCGGCTTCGTTGAGCAGGTTTTCAAGGTCAGCCCCGACAAAGCCAGGTGTTTGCTTAGCAATCATCTTAAGATCGACATCTTTAGCAAGTGGCTTGTTCTTGGCATGGACTTTCAAGATCGCTTCACGACCCTTAACGTCAGGGCGACCAACTAAGATCTTACGGTCAAAACGTCCTGGACGTAGCAAGGCTGGGTCCAAAACATCAGAACGGTTCGTAGCGGCCATCACGATGACACCTTCATCACCTTCAAAACCATCCATTTCAACTAACAATTGGTTCAAGGTTTGTTCACGTTCATCGTGACCGCCCCCCATGCCATTGCCACGACGCCGACCGACAGCATCGATCTCATCGATAAAGATGATGGCTGGCGCACTCTTCTTGGCGTTTTCAAACAGATCACGCACACGACTAGCCCCGACACCGACAAACATTTCCACGAAGTCAGAACCAGAGATCGAGAAGAATGGTACTCCCGCTTCACCAGCGACTGCTTTAGCTAACAAAGTCTTACCAGTTCCGGGAGGTCCTTCGAGTAACACACCGGATGGGATCCGTGCACCCAAAGAAAGGAATTTACGTGGGTCACGCAAGAATTCGACTACTTCGACTAATTCTTGCTTTTCTTCTTCGGCCCCAGCTACGTCAGAGAAGCGAACTTTGTTGTTCTTCTTTTCAACTGGCTTAGCTTTGGATTTACCAAAGTTCATCACTCCACGACCATTGCCACCGCCTTGGCCAGCTTGTCCCATCATCATGTAGAAGAAGAAGATAAAGAAGACAAGGGGCAAGACGTAGATCAAGAGTTGGACCCAGATACTGCTGGATTCCTCTTCTTTAGCGCCATATTTGACTTTATTCTTAGTAGCATAGCTTTCGATCTGCTTAACTAAGGTATCATTGGTCAACACGTTGGTCGTAAAGGTCGAGACTTTAGTAGAGGTACCCGCAATACCTGTTAGGCCACCAGTCTTTTCCACATTAGCTGGTTTTTTGTAGGTACCTGTGATGCGGTAGGTACTACCTGCTGGTTGCATTGTGAAATCTTTGACATTGTTTTTCTTCAATTCGGTAATGAATTGGCTCGATTGAATCTGTTGTGATTGAGCACCGCCACGATTACCGACAAAGTAATAGAGCGCACCCATAATGCCAAGGAAGATCACAATGTAAAATAGACTATTCTTCACTAGTCCATTTTTGTTATTATTCATGGAGTTCCTCCTTTTAGGTAAATTTCATAAAATTTAAAGCTATCGAACCAATAATATCATATTTGACTAATATTGACTATTAATTGTTCTCGTAAACTTCTGGTTTCAAAATACCTACGTAAGGCAAGTTACGGTAATGTCCGATGTAGTCTAGACCATAGCCGACCACGAATTCATTTGGCACTTCAAAGCCAACATAATCAGGCACGACAGATTTCACCCGACGCTCAGGTTTATCTAATAAAGTACAGATCTTAACTGAAGCTGCATTTCTGTGTTTGAGCAATTCTACTAACCGTTCCAAAGTGCGACCAGTATCGATGATATCTTCGACGATCAAAATGTGACGATCTTTGACAGAAACGTCTAAGTCCTTGATGATCTTAACTTCACCAGATGATTCAGTTGCATCGCCATAGCTGGATACATCCATAAAATCAAGTTCACAGTACGTGTCGATCTCACGCACGATATCGGCCATAAACAAGATCGCACCCTTCAAAACGCAGATCACGAGGGGGTTTTTATCCTTCATGTCGGCGGTGATCTGTGCCCCTAATTTTTGGGCAACTGCTTGAATATCTTCTTTGCTGTATAAAATTTCTTTGATGTCGTTATTCATCATCTTTTACCTCTCTTCGCAAAACTATTATGTATTGCATTTTAGCATTTACGAGCCGTGGTGACAAATCAGTTTTTTTCACTTTAACGACCCATAAAATGTTTCCATCCTTGGCTGCAACTAACCACAGACGCTCACGTTTAGTTTTCGCTATTTTTCGATCGATCAAGATCTGCTTGATTTTTTGAGTTCCGATCTTAGTTTTCATACGATCGCCGGGTCGCCGGTGACGCAAAAGAAATGGTGCCTCCTCTGCAGACACGGCTAAGATATCATCACCTGGGCGCGGGCGGTAAGCATCTTTAAAAAAGAGCCCGACTTTTTCCGTCTCAGATATCCATTGCCACTCGCCTAATGCCAAAGATCGCTGAAGCTCTAAGTTCTCACTTGGCAAAGGATGATCAGCGATCCAGAAATGATGGTATTCTTTGACCAAAAAATATCCTTGGCCCAAATCGAGTTGTCCCTGTGGCTTAGTAGTGTTATTTAGCAAACAGTTAGCTTGAGCCAGTTTTTTTTCCGATAATTCTAGCTGATTTGGTCGGAAAAGTTGGCGTAAAAGCTGATTTTGCCACAGCACGGCCAACGCTTGCCACTGCTCTAAGGCATAGCTACCATCATCTTGTTGTAATTTAGCCAATTTTTCTTTACTCGCTTCATCGGCTAAGCTAAGAACTTCACTCAACTGCGTAGCGTAATTTTCCACATGCGCTAAAAATTGCGGATTTTCTTGCTTTAATTGCGGAATAACGTGGTGTCGCAAGCGATTTCTCAAATAGTCATCGTGTCCATTAGTCTCATCCTCAAAATATGTGATGTTTTGTTCCTGAACTAGATGTAACAATTGTGCTTTGGTAAAGCCCAACAACGGGCGGAGCAACTCGGCTCGATTCCCAAATTTACGTCTGCTTTTGATCCCCGTCAATTGCGCCAAGTCGCCCCCACGCAACAACTTCATCAAAAAGGTCTCAGCTTGATCATCGGCGTGATGCGCCGTCAATAAGTACTTGATCTTTTGTTTTTCTAGTACTGTTTCAAAAAATCCATATCGCATTTTGCGGGCTTTTTCTTCCAGTCCAGTCTGTGGATGCTCAGCTACAGCCCAAGTCTTGATAAAAAGAGGATACCCGTGTTCTTGGCAATAGCGTTGGATAAATTCTGTCTCAGCCTTACTTTGGTCGCGTAATTGATGATCGACATATGCCACACTGATCTGCGGACGCATTGCTACCGGCAAATGCGCTAACAGCCACAATAATGCCATCGAATCTGCTCCCGTCGAGACCGCCACCAAGACTTTTTCTTTAGCTGAGAGCTTTAAATTTTGCCACTGTAGGGCAAACTGCTGTTTTGTCGCTTGCATAAAATTTCTCCCTTAAAGCACTAAAAGACCGTGACAAAATGCCACAGTCCTTTTATATCTTAGCTACGGCGTCCACCACGGCCACCGCGCTTACCTTCCGTATTCCGTTTCAAAGAGGTCAAGCGTTCGTCGCTTTCTTTTAAGAAACCAGCCAATAAAGAGTCGAAGTCTTTCTTTTTGTTTTCAGTTTTGCGAGGCGCAAAGGAACGACCCTTGCCCGCATTACCGTTATTTCTGTGATTATTTCCCTTACCATTGTTCCGGAAGTCGCCTTCACGTTGGTTGCGCTCTTCTTTGGTATTTTTCTCAAACTCTTTTTGAACATTGTCGCTTGCTTTTCTGATCGATAAACTGATCTTACCATCTTCACCGACCGAAAGCACTTTGACTGTTACTTTATCCCCTACTGTCAACACATCATGGATATCCTTAACAAAATTATTTGAAACTTCACTGATATGCACCAAGCCAGTTTTTTTATCCCCTAAATCCACAAAAGCACCAAAATTAGTGATTCCTGATACTTTGCCGTTGACTTTTTCTCCGACTTCAATTGACATAAAAAAATTTTTCCTCCTAGAAAGTTCTAATAAAATACACCTAAGTATATCACGATACTAGTAGTTTAACCAAAAAAATTTATTTTTCTGAATCTAAGACACTTTTAGCCTTATCATCGGGCAAATTATAGATCGTTTCATTGTCACGAGAATAGTAATATTTCTCCCGGATCAACTTCTCTAAATATTCATCATCATTTAGCTGCTTTACCCGTAGTTTCAAGCTAGAATTGTCTTTTTTTACCTTATCAAGTTTTTTTTGAGCAGTTGTCGTCTGTTGCTTGACCGTATGTGCTTGCCACAAGTTGCGTCCGACTTGGACTAGACAAACAACGGTCACGACCGTCGCGATCACTGCAAACAAACGCATTATGACTTTGTGTTGCAGATAACGCCGGTTTTTGGCGGCCATCCGCTTTTTGGCAGCTGTTTTTTCCCGATAAAAATCATTATTCATGACTTTGATCTTTTGCTTATCTTCTTTCATTCAGTTAGACCTCACCAAATCATCCAAAACCGTTACATATTTACGACGATTATAACAAACTTGGTGTTAAAGATTCAATTTAGAACCTAAAATCTTCCTTATATTCTTCACTGATGATCTCGTACATACCCTTAGCTTCATCTTTTTTGGTCGTATCCTTTAATTCTAGAACTTTCAAAGTCAAAGTTTTATTTCCAAAATTGATCACTAAAGTATCGCCTGTTACCACATCACTAGCGGACTTAGCAACTTTGTCATTGATCGTGATCCGGCCTTGGTCGGCGATTTGTTTTGCCACACTGCGCCGTTTGATCACACGTGAAACTTTTAAATATTTATCTAATCTCATAAGATTCCCTCTTTTCTGATAATTTTTTGCCAAACTTTCAAGATCTTTTTGCCCCCGGGTAACATGAGCCATTCGCGGACGCTAAATAATTTGAACGCTAAGGCACACCCTAAAAAGACCAAAGCCCCTAAAAAGGCTCCTCCAAGCGACATGACGAGCGTATCGCTACGCTCATTACCGATAAAATGCATGTAGCTCATGGTAAATATCCGCACACTGATCAGCATCACAGTGATCGCTAAGCCTAACTTGAGCCAAAAATGCCCTTCATTGAACAACCCTTTGACGATCTCAGGGCTAAACAACAGCATAAAGACTAGCGCAAAAATCAAGCTAAGCACGGTCGCAACACTGGCACCCATAATATTCATGCGCCCGACCAACCAGATATTTAGTACGAATTTTAGAACTAAAGCACCTAGCAGACCGACAACCGTGATCAAAAACTGATTCAAACTCTGCAAGATCGAATTATAGGTCCCGATCAAAGTGATAAAGATCACGCTGACTACATAAACGGCCAATTCGGCGCTCAAATTCGCATCCCCAAACAGTAAAGTGTTGATCTGTGGCATCAAGACGACCATCCCAAAACAAGCTGCCACCGAGATCGCCGCACTGACACGCAACATAACTTGTGCGATCCGCCGAAATTCAGCGTATTTCCGCTTTTGCAACGCTTGACTCAATGCCGGCAAGAGCGTTGAAGAAAAACCGATCGCAAGGACCATGCCTAACTGTAATAACGGTTGGGCTCGATCATAGATACCCTTTAGATCTTTAGCCGCCGCGGCTGGGATCCCGTTGTGCAATAACCCACGTACGAGCGTAAAAGAATCGATCAACTGCAACAAGACCATCGTCGAAGCAAATAAACAGATGATCAAACCATCGCTAAAGAGTTTTTCGATCAGGTAAAGATAACTGAATTTAGGGGTAGCCGTTTTTTTGAAAAACTTTTTAGCATAAAATTTGATAAAACTCAAACAAGCAACTACTGCCCCCGCACTAGAGGCCAACATCGCAACGGATCCCATCCAGTATAAGGACCAGTCAAAAAGTGTAAAGGCCCAGGCTGCTAAGATGATCATCCCAACCCGCATGAATTGCTCAGTCACCTGTGAGATCGCAGTCGGGAGCATATCAAATGTCCCTTGATAATAGCCCCGTCCGACCGCCAAAAATGGCATGAACAAAAACATCCAAGCCACACTTTTGATCAAAATTGTCAGCTGTGGATCTCCCATCAAAAGTGCAATAAGCGGGGCAAATACCCGCAATCCGACAAAGATCGCGCCCGAAAAAACGCACAAGATCAAAAATACCTGTTGAACTAAGCGCAGTTTGGCCGCTTCATCGCGTTGTTCGGCAACTAGCTTAGAAATGTAGACCGGAAAGCCGGTCAAGGCAAAAGCAACGCCGATCCCATAGAGCGGATAGACCTGCTGATAGACATAAAAACCAGTATTTCCAACAATATTTTCAAAGGGGATCCGATAGACCGCACTTAAGATCTTAGCGATCAACGACGCGATCGAAAGGATCAAAGCCCCTTTCATCGTCTTTTTGACTTGCTCATTTTTCATCTACGGTTTCCTCGATCTGTGGTTTGTTATCGATCTCAGCCATTAAATTAAAACATAATTTTTGGAGCTTAGCCAAGAGTTCTGGTTGCTGTGCTGGTTGCAAAGTCAACTTGATAGCTGTCTTTTTGTCCGTCGTTTCAAAGGTCGCATCGAGTCCAGCTGCATCCAACGCTTTGAGAATCATCGGGGCATTGAATTTTTTCACCCCTACAGGCGCAAGATCCAATGTGAGCTTAGCTGCACTAGTTTGAGTGATATTGGCTAATAATGCATGATCAGCATATAGCTTCAATAATCCAACTTCTAGTAAATTAGCCACCTCAACAGGATATTCACCGAAACGATCGATGAGGTCTTCTTTGATCTCTTCATATTGTTCTTTATTTTCCAATTGGTGGATCCGCTTATAAAGTTCGATCTTTTGGCGCGGATCTTCGATATAACTTTGGGGTAGATAAGCTTCTAATGAAAGATCGATCTGACAATCCGTGTGTAACTTAGGCTTAAGGCCACGTTTCTTAGCGACTGCTTCATTCAACATCTGCGTGTACAACTCATAGCCGACCGAATCGATAAAGCCATGTTGTTGCTTACCTAATAGATTACCCGCTCCCCGGATCGAGAGGTCACGCATCGCAATCTTGAACCCTGAACCTAATTCGGTAAAGTCCTTGATCGCTTCCAGACGTTTTTCGCTCACTTCCGTTAAAACTTTATCAGGTTCATACATGAAGTAGGCATAGGCGACACGGTTCGATCGTCCGACCCGTCCGCGTAATTGATAGAGCTGAGCTAGCCCCATCCGATCAGCATTTTCCACAAAAAGTGTATTGGCATTTGGGATATCGACCCCAGTTTCGATGATCGTTGTCGTCACTAACACATCGTATTGGCCCGCGATAAAGTCCATCAAGATCCCTTCCAATTGAGTCTCTGTCATTTGCCCATGGATATAAGCGATCTTAGCTTCGGGCACTAATCTCCGTAGCTCATCGACCTTTTTTTCGATATCATCGACTCGATTGTGCAAGAAAAATACTTGCCCCCCACGTGCCATTTCTCGCTTGATACCATCCACGATCACCCCGTAATTTTGTTCCATCACATAGGTCTGGATCGGATACCGATTCATCGGCGCCGTCTCGATCACCGATAGATCCCGCACACCTAACATCGACATATTCAATGTCCGCGGGATCGGCGTAGCTGTCAGTGTCAAAACATCGACAGTCGACTTGAGTTCTTTTAGACGCTCTTTATGCTTGACCCCAAAGCGTTGTTCTTCATCGATGATCAACAAGCCCAGATCAGCAAATTTGACGTCTTTAGACAATAAACGGTGGGTCCCAACAACGGCATCACACTCACCACTTTTTAGCTTAGCCAAAGTTTCATCAACTTGTTTTTTAGTGCTAAACCGTGATAAGACACCGATATTGACGGGAAAACCCTCAAAGCGCGCCTGCATCGTTTCAAAATGTTGTTGCGCCAAAACCGTTGTCGGCGCTAAAAAGGCAACTTGCTTGCCGTCTTCGATCGCCTTAAAGGCCGCCCGTAAAGCAACTTCAGTCTTGCCGTAACCCACATCACCGATCAACAAACGATCCATCGGGCGTTCTTTTTGCATATCGGCTTTGATCTCTTTAGCACTCCGCAACTGATCAGGTGTTTCTGAAAAAGGAAAAGCCGCTTCAAATTCCCGTTGGTAACCATCATCTGGGGGAAAGGCATGCCCTTTATTAGATTCACGTTGCGCATACAATTCGACCAGTTCATCGGCAATGTCTTCGATCTTAGCGGCAACTTTGCTCTTGGTCTTAGCCCATTTGTTACTACCTAACTTGTTGATCCGTGGCGTCTTGCCTTCCGCTGACACGTATTTTTGGATCCGATCGAGCTGAGAGACCGGGATAAAGAGCTGGGCATCCTCTTGGTAAACGATCGTCATATAGTCTTGGTGTTTACCACCGACTTCTAAAGTCTGCATTCCCATAAAACGCCCGATCCCATGGTTGACGTGAACGATATAATCCCCTTTTTTCAGATCGGTATAGCTCTTCAAACGTTCTGCGTTACTCATCGTTTGGCGTTTAGGTTGTTTGCGTGAGCGTTTAGCAAAGAGTTCTTGTTCAGTCAAAACGACTAATTTTAATTCCGGTAATTCAAACCCACTGTTCAACTGACCTAAAGCGATCTGCACTTGACCAGGCTGGATGTCATCGGCTGATCCTAATAAAGACGTGATCCCAAAATCGGCTAACGTTTGATGGAGCTTTTCTTGGCGTTCTTTAGTACCGACCAGCAAGACAACGGTTTGACCGCCTTCTTTCCAGCGCATTGCTTCGGCTTTTAGCAGTGGCATTTGGCCAAAGAACTGTTGGACCATGCGTGCTTTGATGTCTAAATGCTGCACAAAGCGCATCCGCCCCATCCCCTTAGGAAAGGCGGCTAAAAAGTTTTTAGGCTGTTTGACCTTCTTTTCTAAAGAGCTCAATTCGTGGCCTAAAACAGCATTCGCAAGCAATTGTTGTTTTTCCAACTGCTCAACGATCCAATTTTGTTCTTCTTGAATTAGTTGTTTTTCTTTTTCGCGCAAACGCGGGTAGTCATCAAAAAACACTTCACCATTTGGAGCTAAATAATCGAATAAACTGAGCTTTTCAGGATAGATATACTCAACTAAACTCAGATCTTTAGCACTTAATTCACCCTTCAAAAAGGTATCGATCTTAGCTGAAAAATTCTTATCCAGTTGCTCTTTTGTTTCTTTAGCCAGATTAGTGGAAGCTTTTTTGACAGCTTCATCTAAAGCTAACGCCGCTTTTTCCAAACGTTCCTTATCAAAAATAAGGTCAGTTGCCGGTAAGATCTGCACCTGTTCAATATTTTCTAAACTGCGCTGATCAGCCACATCAAAAGTCCGCAATGAATCTAACTGCGTATCAAAAAAATCTGCCCGGAGCGGATCTGACATATTTAAAGGAAAAATATCTAGGATCGAGCCCCGCAGTGCAAAGTCGCCTGGGCGTTCAACTTGCTTTTGACGCGTATAGCCCATTTGGCCCAACAACTGCACCAATTCAGCTAATTCATAGTCTTGGCCAACGACCAGATCTAACTGGCTTTTTTGCCAAAGTTCAACTGGGGGTAAAAAGCGCCGTAACCCCGACATTGAAGTCACGATCAGCTTTTTTTCCTGCTTGGCTAACGCTTCCAACGCTAAAACACGTTGCGCTTTAAATTCAGGTGAACTCGTTGCCATTTCTGACGCCAGCATCTCTTCGACAGGAAACAACAAAACATCAGCTGGATCTAAGATGCTTTCAAGATCATCAGCTAACTGTTGGGCCCGATACAAGTCATCACAGACGATCAATTTTGGACCTGCATTTTCTAAGAACAGCTCAGCTAAAAAAAGCGTCTTAGCCGAGCCGGTCAGTCCCGTGATCAAATGACGACCTGGTTCTTTTTGTGACCACTCTTTGACTTCTGGAAGACTCTGAAAGGCTTCCTTTAGTTTCATCTTCATGGCGTATCCTTTCTTACTTGTTACGGTTGAACTTATTCATCACTTGCGCAAAGTCATCGGTCTTGACCCACTCTTCTAACGCTGCTACTGCATCAGCTGCTCCTAGATCGAAGTTTTCGCGTTGTTCTGGCGTGAAGCGACCTAAGACCCAATCAACGACTTTGGTTTGCTTCGGATGATCGATCCCCACCCGTAAACGGTCAAATTGTTGGGTGCCTAAATGAGCGATCAAACTCTTGATCCCATTATGTCCTCCAGCAGAGCCTTTTTGCCGCAACCGTAAACGACCACAATCAAGATCCATATCATCATAGACGATGATCACATCATCAAGATCTAAGTCGTAATAATCCACGATCTGGCGAACTGCACGACCTGATTCATTCATATAAGTAGTCGGTTTAGCCAACAAAACTTTTTGGCCCCCGACCATACCATCAGCTAGTTGAGCATCAAATTTTTCCCTATTAAAGGAAAGACCATTTGCATCTGCAAAGCGATCCACGATCATAAAGCCCGTATTATGACGGGTATTTTCATATTGACGGCCAATATTACCTAATCCTACGATCAATTTCATCTTTAAATTCAAAACCTTTCACATCTAAAAGAAAATTTACATTACCAAAAAAAATGCACACTGTTCAAACCGTACTTAGGCACAGTTAAGCGTACATCTAGCATTGAAGCGTCTAAAAAGACGCTTCCAATAATTGATTTAATTTCACTAAGTATACCACACTTTGTGATTTCTACTGAAAAAAAAACTTACAAACTCGTGAAAACTTTGCACCATTTACTGAAAAACATGTTATACTTATGGAGTATCAATTAAGTTACTTAAGAAAGGATGAATTACTGTGTCAAAAACACAAAATCATCAAAAAGTTATTTTAGTCGGTGACGGCGCTGTTGGTTCTAGCTATGCATATGCAATGGCTTTACAAGGTATTGCTGAAGAATTCGGTATCGTTGACGTTGTTAAAGAACGTACTGAAGGTGACGCATTAGACTTGATCGATGCTACAGGTTACACATATCCTAAGAAGATCTACTCTGCAGAATACTCTGACTGCAAAGATGCAGACTTAGTTGTTATCACTGCAGGTGCTCCTCAAAAGCCTGGTGAAACTCGTCTTGACCTTGTTAACAAGAACTTACGCATCTTGTCATCAATCGTTAAACCAGTTGTTGATTCTGGCTTTAACGGTATCTTCTTGGTTGCTGCTAACCCAGTTGACATCTTGACATACGCAACATGGAAGTTCTCTGGCTTCCCAACAGAACGTGTTTTAGGTTCAGGTACATCCTTGGATACAGCACGTCTTCGTGTTGCTATGGCTGACCTTACAGGCATCAAGGATCCTCGTTCTATGCACGCATACATCATGGGTGAACACGGTGACTCCGAATTTGCTGCTTACTCAGCTGCAACGATCGGTGCTGTTCCATTCTTGGATTGGGTAAAAGCTAACAACATCTCTCAAGAAACTCTTGATAAGATGGAAGATGACGTTAGAAATAAAGCTTACGAAATCATCAGCAAGAAAGGTGCTACATTCTACGGTGTTGCGGCTGCTCTTGCACGTATTTCTAAAGCTATCTTACGTGACGAAGATACAGTATTGCCAATCTCCGCATACATGGATGGTCAATACGGCTTAAACGACATCTACATTGGTACACCTGCTGTAGTTAATGCTGATGGTGTTAAGCAAGTTATCGAAGTTCCTTTGAACGAAAAAGAAATGAAGCAAATGCAAGAATCTGCTAAGACTTTGAAAGAAGTTCTTACAAACGGTTTGAAGAGCTTAGAAGACTAATCTCTTAGCATTTTGCTCAAAGCAGTCGAGGTCTTGACCTCGGCTGCTTTTTTTATTCACCATATCCTGTGGTAAAATGAACGTGAAAGGTGTGAGTTAAAATGTTTAAAACACAGATCAACGCAGATGTCCCGATCAATGAAGGGTCAGGACAGATCGTTACCGAGTTACCATTTATTCCCCACAAAGGGGACTTTATCATGGTCGGCGATGAACAAACGCAATGGGAAGTTGTCAGCAGCACCTTTATCGTGCATGATAAGTTCCATCCTAAAAAAGACTTTGTCGATCTCGTCGTGAAAGTAAAACAAGTTTGATTTTTTTAAGGCTGGTCTTGACCGGCCTTTTTACTTGAAATAGAACATTTTGCAAAATTTTGCACATTTATTCAATTTTTAGCTTCCATTATTTGTTTTTTATGTTATTATGTATTAGGATATTATGAAAACAAAATGAAAGCCGAGGAGATATTTATGCTACTGAAAACATTGATCAAGCCTAAAAAAGATCTCGTTACAGTTAAAGAAGATATCACACTGGAAGAAGCCCTAACAGTGCTCGAAGATTCCGGTTACCGTTGTGTACCGATCTTGGATGAAACTGGCAAGATCTTCCGGGGAAATATCTATAAGATGCATATCTACCGTCACAAATCTCGTGGAGGTGATATGAGCCTACCCGTGACCCATTTGTTAAAGAATGCTAACAAGTTTATCCCGATCGATTCAGCCTTCTTTAATGTATTTTTCTCGATCAAAGATCTTCCATATATCACGGTTTTAGATGAAAATAATTTCTTCTATGGGATCTTGACACATACGCGTTTGTTGGATATGTTGACCCAATCTTGGAATTTCAATGTCGGTAGCTATGTTTTGACCGTTGTCTCCTCAGGTGAACGCGGTGATCTAGTCGATATGGCTAAGATCATCACTAAATACACTTCGATCGCAAGCTGTATCACACTTGATGTGCAACAAGGTGAATTAGTCCGCCGTACATTATTTACCTTGCCATCCGATGTTTCACATGAAAAATTGGAACGGATCGTCGCAAGCTTAGAGCGCAAGAACTTCAAGGTCCCTGAGATCGAAGACTTACAAGCCTAATACCTTTATCCCCCTACTTATCATCAAGTGGGGGGATATTTCTTATCACTAAAGTTATGTAACAACTTACAGTGAGTGTGTTAAAATGTTTATAACTATACCTCTTAACGAAAGGAATGAGCCCTATTGGCCGAAAAACTTTATACGACTCAAGAGCTTGCCGATAATGTCGGTGTCAGTCGGTCAACGATCTACCGCTTTTTAAAAGTCAATCAGATCCAACCAGTTGAAATAGATGGACGCTCTAAACTTTACAGCAAAGATACCTTAAAACAAGCAAGGCGCGAATTACTTTTACCAAGTACTAGCAAAAAAACTACCCTTGCGACTGAAGCTAAACACCTTGATCAATTACAACACCAACTCGAATTGATCAATGAACAGTTACGCGAAAAAGACCGCCAGATCGCAGAATTACACCAACTGATCGATCATCAACAAAAATTGACTCTTTCCGCCACGAAACAGTTAAACGATCTGTTAGCTCTGCAAGAGACCGATCCTGATGCCATCAAGATCGCAGCGGCTGAAGTTCAACGTCAATTACCCGAAAATAGCCAAGCCCAACAGATCTTATATCCGACCCAAGGTGTCAGCTATAAGACGACTAATGCGATCAGTACTGAAGAAAAGAAACCTAAAAAGCGGGGCTTCTTTAGCTGGTTTCGTCGCAACAAGCGTAGTTAAGCATGAAACAAAAGAAAACCTTTTTAGCACTTATCGCTTCATTTAATCTTGCTGCTAACTACGCTCATCCGATCACCCCAGCTTATTTCAAGCTACTCGGACTCGATAGTGCCATGTTTGGCTATGCTTTTTCCGTGATGTCTTTGGGGATGTTTCTTGGCTCACCTTTCTTTGGAAAATTAGCTGAGAGTTTTCAATCTAAAGTCTTGATGGCTTGGGGCTGCTTAGGTTACTCATTAGCCCAAGTTCTCTTTGCAATCGGACATACCCCAGCGATCATCTTATGGGGGCGCTTATTGGCGGGCTTTGCCTGTGGAGCCTTTTTTGTTGGGGCTTTGAATTATATCGCCAATACCTCCACCGCTAAAGAACGAGGTGCCAACTTGACCTTAAACGCAGCGGTCCAAACCGTCTTTGGTGCTCTGGGTTTCTTTGTCGGCGGGATGCTTGGGACATACGATCTTTATTGGGTCTTTGCGCTCCAGATCGGGCAACTCTTTTTCACAGGTGTCGCCTTTTATCTACTCTTAGGTCCAGAACTTACCGCCCAAAAAGCCCCAGATCTCAAAGAAGCAGTCCGCAGTTTGAACTTTTTTAGTAGCTTTTCAACTAAAGATACTCAGCTCTCACGGGCACTTTGGATCTTATTAGGCGTTTCAGCTCTGATCTTCTTAGGCTATACTTCCTTTGATCAAAGCTTCAATTATTACTTAAAAGACGTCTTTGATCTGGCAACGAGCTATAATGGTAGCTTTAAAGGGGCAGTCGGGCTGATTTCACTTATAGCTACGATGACGTTAGGAATGTATTTGGTCAAACAAACTGACCTCAATAAAAGCACGACTTATATTTTGTTCATCTGTGCTTTCTTTATGGGGGCGGTCTGCTTAGCTCCTGGTTTGAGCAGCTTTTTTGCTTTAAATCTAATTTTCTACGGCTTTTATGCTATCAGTGTGCCAATGGTCCAAGATCTGATCACCAAACAAGCTACACCAGCGACCCAAGGGACTGTCCTTGGCTTTTATCAAGCTTCCCAATCATTTGGCCGGATCATCGGAGCCTTTGTCGCTGGGCTTTTATATGACGTCAATGTTTTAGGCCCATTTATTCTAGGTAGTCTTGCTTTTCTGATCGCAGCTATCGGTGTTAAAATATATCAAAAATAGCAGTATGTCCAGAGCTGGGCACACTGCTATCTTATTATCAAGAGGTGTTATTATGATCTGTGAAATCAATCACGACCCTAAATTTTTAAGTCAAAAAGCTGTTCCAGCTACGCCCAAAGACGATCAGGTCGTTGCTGACTTGCTCGATACGTTACAAGCTAATCAAGCACGTTGCGTAGGTATGGCAGCCAATATGATCGGTGAAAACAAACAGATCATCGTCTGTCAGATGAGGCCCCTAGCTTTTCCGATGTTAAATCCTAAGATCATCAAAAAAGCGCGGCCCTATCAAACAACAGAAGGCTGTCTTTCACTTACAACGACAACAGAGACAACGCGCTATGACCTGATCACAGTCCAATACTTTGATCGGACCTTTACCAAGCAAAAACAGGAATTTCAAGGTTTCATCGCCCAGATTATCCAACATGAGATCGATCATCTAAATGGGATCTTGATCTAGTTACAGTTTTACTTTTACCCAGTCGAAAGGATTTTGCTTATGATCACGATCGGTGCAACTACTTGGAGCGAACATAAAGCTCTGATCACTGAAGACCGCCCTGTTACATTGGCAGAGTATGCGGCAAATTTTCCTGTTGTTGAAGTCGATACCTTCTTTTATGGGATCCCCCGTATAAGTACCGTCAAAAATTGGCAAACGCAAGTCCCACCAACCTTTCAATTCGTCGTTAAAGCTCACCGGTCGATGACAGGCCATGTCGATAAAAAAGCTAATTTGACCGAATTGACAGAAACTTTTGTCAACTTCAAACTTGCGGTAGCTCCATTGGTAGCGACTGGTCAATTGAAGACGGTCTTATTTCAATTTCCACCGTACTTTATCCCCACGAAAAAAAGCATCAACTATCTGCGCCAGATCAGAGCCTGGTTGCCCGAGCTACCGTTATGCTTAGAATTTCGCAATCAAGCTTGGTATCAGCCTAAGACACTCCCGTCATTAGTTGCGTTTTGTCGCCAAGAGCGCTTTACTTTAACGGCAGCTGATGAACCACATCAAACTGAGGCTTCTGTGCCATTTTATCCGGTGGTAACGACGCCCGACTTGATGTTTTGGCGTTTACACGGCCGTAACCAACAAGGTTGGCTCAAAAAAGGTCCCAATTGGCGTAAGGAACGAACTCTTTATCGCTACGATCACGCTGAACTTGAACAGTTCAAACAAACTCTTACCGGCCTGCAAAACGATGTCAAAGAGATCTGCATCATCTTCAACAATAATTCCGCGGGCGATGCAGTCCCTAACGCCCTGGCTTTAAAAGAGCTGTTAGGGATCGACTTTGATGGCCTCGGACCACCACCGCCGACCCAATTGAATCTGATCTAGCTAAAAAAGATAGCCCCAACCAGGCTATCTTTTTTAGTATTACCCATACGGCACTAAACACTTTTGCTCACACTCTATCTAAATATATCTTCTTTAGGTCTGCTACCTGCAACTTGGTCAAGGCTAATTCGTTGTGCAAATAATTTTCTAACGAACCATATTCGCGCTGCATCACGTTCATCGCAGTCTCTAAATATGTCTCATTAACTGAACCCAACGCACGAAGATTAGTCAAATAGATCTCTTGACCTGTCTTTGGTAATTGACGCTTGGCTAATTGCTTTTCTTGCCAAGGGGCTAAATACTTGTTTGAAGCTAAATAATCACGTTTGATCGTCGCTTCATCGACCCCTAATGCCGTCAAAAGATAGATCGCGCCCATCCCGGTACGATCTTTACCCGCGGAACAGTGGAACAGCACCGAACGACCTTCATCACTGTTTTCCAACAAAACATCAAAGAAATGCCGGTATGCTTTCTTCGCACTGTCGGTCAACACGATATCATGGTAAGCCCGTAACATATTGTTGAAACCTGCTTGCAGATCGGTGAAAAATTGCTTTGCTCGCTGATCTTTGGCAGTACTCTTGGTCTCATCTTCTGGAAATACCGGTACAAAATGGTAAGTCGCACCCGTTGGAACTTTATCCGGTGCATTTTCTTGTTCTTCCGATGAACGAAAATCAACATCATGACGCAAACCATACTCCGCTAAAAAATCAATGTCTTTAGGCGATAAATTGCCTAAAGAAGCGGCGCGGATCACCTTATTTGCCTTTATCTGCTGTCCATCTTTAGTCCGATAGCCACCCAGATCTCTAAAATTAACACCCTGCTCTAGTGGTAATAAAACTGGCATGCTCTCACCTTCCTAATTGTCTTTACTGCCACTATACTTAGGTTTTGATTTTATTTCAATCTTTGTGTTTTCTTTCGCGTTCCTTGCGCAAAACTTCTAACACCCACCGCATCGAATAACCGTAGCGCCGCGCTAACTCACTTGCATTTTCGCCGTTGTACTCGGCCACGATCTTTTGCGCTACTTTTTTAGGATCGTAGAGGCGCATCGGAAACGTGTATGATAGTCCCCGATAAGTTTCGTGGAGCTTGTACGCATTCTCCAACCCGATCAGGTCGGCTAACTCCTGATAAAATTCATTTAATAATTCTTTATCTACTTCATCTGTCATTTTGTTATCCTCACTTTATTTTTCCTTGCAGATCACAAGACAGTTTTCATTTGACATCTTCTATTATCTAGGGTTACATAGACATATATTGTCATTTTAAAAAAGAAGGTGTTTTTATGTCATCTAGCGCAACTCGCTTACTAGATATCTATCACAAATTGCTCACTGGGGCCTCGATCACCAAAGAAGAATTTGCCCAAAAATATGAAGTCGATCCCCGTACGATCCAGCGTGACTTAGCGGATATCCGGCTCTTCTTAGAAGAATACCGCCCAAATGCCGAACTAAAATACAGTCACAGTACTAAGGGTTTTCACTTAGCGGGGCAAAATAATACATTGGGCAAAGCTGAGACCCTGGCATTATGTAAGATCCTCCTTGCCAGCCGTGCTTTTACGAAAAAAGAGACCGATCATCTTTTAGGAGCTCTAAACGATAACCTGACACCAGCTGAACAAAAAGAATTGAACTGGATCATCAAAAATGAACAGAGTAATTACGTCGAACTCCAACATACCAAAGCACTACTTCAGATATTGTGGGAATTTTCCAATTATATCGTTAAACATCGGCTCTTAAACATTGTATATACTAGACAAGATAAAAAACAAGTAACACACACTATTCTGCCCAAAGCGATCATTTTTTCAGATTATTACTTTTACGTTGTTTCATACAGCCAAGATGCCGAAAAAGACCTTTTCTTTCGCCTAGATTGGATCATCGACTACACCCCACTCGAGAAAAAAGCGGGACACTCACAAAATTTACGCTATGAAGATGGGAAATTACGCCAAAACATCCAATACATGACCCCAGGCGAGCTGATCACGATCACCTTTGAATTCTCTGGGACCGTCGAAGCAGCCTTAGATCGTTTCCCTAACTCTAAAGTCATTAAAAAATTAGCCGATTCCGTTGTGATCGAAGCTGAAACTATCGATCAAGGTGCAATGATGTGGCTTTTAAGTCAAGGTAAACGCATCAAAGTCTTAAGCCCAGCTGATTTCAAAGCTAAAATGGAACAAGAGATCAAAAAGATGCTCCAAAATTATACTACTTAACAAAAAGAGCCTGGATCTAGGCTCTTTTTTGTTCACTGAATTTGAAATAAACTTGTGCCAACAATTCGGCCAAGAAAAAGCCCATCGCTAAAGCCCCAGCGATCATCCCTGCTTCCACTAAAAAGCGTAAGGCCAATTCATCATTTTTAAAAGCAAAATAATAGACTGCACGATAAGCCTGGCCCCCGGGAACTAATGGCACTAAACTCGGGACGTTGAACAAGATCATCGGCTTTTGCTTGATCCGGGCTGCGATCACCGAACAAATACCGATCACGACCGCCGCAACTAGATTAGCTAAGACCATCCCAGTGTGAGCAAGGTATAAGAATTTATATGTCATCCAGCCTAAGACTCCGATCAGGCCACAGACGTTCAAAGCTGAACGTGGAATATTCAAGGTGACCGCAAAGCCAACCGTAGCCAGATAACTGAAAATGACGTGAATCACGATCGTTGTTAGATCCATCTTAATTTTCCTTTCTAAAAGAAGCGTAAAACACAAGCGATGCCCATTCCGATCGCAACAGCGGTCAACAAGGCTTCCGTTGCCCGGGCGATCCCACTTAGAATATGCCCCGCCAAGAGATCACGTACCGCATTGGTCAACGGGACCCCCGGAACTAACGGCATGACGCTTCCGATGATCACGATACTATAATTTTTAGCCAAGCCGTATTTGACACTCAAGACTGCCAAGGCCCCGATCGCTAAAGCAGCCACAAATTCACTCGCAAATTTAACTTTAAAACGCGTATTGACCACATAGAACAGATAATAGCCTAAAGCACTGATCACAAAGGTCGGCAAAAAATCTTGCCATGAACCGTTATACATGATCTCTAAGGTCGCACCCACGATCCCCGCCGCTAACACTAACCACCGTAACCTAAAATCAGGGGTCGTCTGATCAAGCGTCATCAGATGATCATGGACTTCCCTTAAAGTTTTGGTCTTAGCTTGATAAGCTCGGGAGATATCATTGACCCGCGAGATCCGTTCCAGATCGATCCGGCGCTTTTCGATCGCAATGACTTGTGCATTGGCTCCCTTGATCGACATCATGATCCCCGTCGTTGTCTCAAAGATATCGGGGTCCGTTACACCTGAATTCTTAGCGATCCGTTTCAAAGTATCATCGATCCGTGCCATGTCAGCTCCATTTTCGATCATGATCTTCCCCGCTAACAGCGTGGTTTCGATAATTAGATCCTTATCTTCCATGATTTCCCCCCTAGTTCACTTAATTGCTTTATCTAGCTAACATTTTAACATTTTAGTTCCCAAAATT
The DNA here is from genome assembly GCF_040226755.1 of Ligilactobacillus sp. RTP31139st1_D10_RTP31139_211217. NCBI lineage: Bacteria > Bacillati > Bacillota > Bacilli > Lactobacillales > Lactobacillaceae > Ligilactobacillus > Ligilactobacillus sp. RTP31139st1_D10_RTP31139_211217. Next base: position 49,806 of record NZ_JBCOAR010000011.1, on the reverse strand, counting down.
ACGATCATTTACTACCATAATCCGTTATAAACATCTAAAATTATTAATATTACATTACATAAAATATAATTTTATATTAAAAATATCTATATTTTATTAAGGATTTATGCTATATTTAGCTTAATCTAAAAAAGGAAGTGAATTGCATGGGACACAATTATGAAGAAAAGCGCCGTTATAAATTATATAAAGCTAAGAAAAGATGGGTGAGTGCTGCGATCATTACCGCTTCTGGGGCTCTCTTATTCTTAGGGGCACCGAGCGTCTTAGCCGACGAAGCAGTTACAACAGAAGTAACTACCACGGCTGAAAATGAACAACAAACGACCCAAACGCAGCCTGAAACACAACAAAGCTTGCAGACACCAGCCACTGAGGCCACCACAACTGAGGCCACACAAACACCGGACAGTGAAACACCAGCTCCAACGACTCAAGCTGACCATGAAAAGGGGAATGTAGAGGGCGCTTGGGATCAAGGCTACCGCGGCCAAGGGATGGTCGTAGCCGTGATCGACTCTGGTGCTGACACAACGCATAAAGATTTTCAACAAGCACCAACAGACCCTAAACTTTCACAAGCCGATGCCCAAGCTAAGATCAACGAGCTCGGCTATGGTAGTTATGCGTCTGAAAAATTCCCGTTCGTCTATAACTATGCTTCAAAAAGCAATGACTGGATCAAAGATGATGGCCCCGGCGCTTCCCAACACGGACAACACGTAGCTGGGATCATCGGAGCTGACGGTCGTCCAAATGGGGATGAAAAATATGCCGTTGGGGTCGCACCTGAAAGCCAAATTTTAGCTTTACGGGTCTTTAACGGTCAATTTGCCGATGAAAATACTGATGATATCGCCCAAGCTATTTATGATGCTGTCAATTTAGGTGCTAACGTCATCCAAATGTCACTAGGCCAAGGGGTCGCTGCCTCAGATCTAAATGATGTCGAACAAAAAGCGGTCCAATATGCGATCGACCACGGTGTCTTTGTTTCGATCTCGGCCTCAAACAACGGACATGCGGGCAGTATCGAAGCTCCAGATGCCCACTACTCACCAGGTGGAGCAAACGGATCTTTTGAACCATTTTCAAGTAGCACAGTCGCTAATCCTGGGGCTTCGCGCAATGCTTTGACAGTTGCCGCCGCAAACTCTGGGCAAGGTGCTGATGCTAACATGGCTGACTTTTCTTCTTGGGGTCCAATGCAAGACTTCACTTTGAAACCAGATATCTCCGCTCCTGGGGGCCAGATCGTTTCAACGGGAAATGACGATGGCTATAAGACAATGAGTGGGACTTCGATGGCGGGGCCGTTTGCTGCAGGCTCAGCTACCTTAGTGATGCAAAAATTACAAAAGGAAACCTCACTCAAAAATGCTGAACTTGTCCAAGCAACTAAAGCCTTATTGATGAACACCTCACAACCATTATTGGATGCAATGTCAGGTGTAGTGGTCTCACCACGACGTCAAGGTGCCGGCCAGATCAACGTTGGTGCTGCCGTTGCTTCACCTGTTTATATCACGGCTGATGATGGAACGAGTTCACTTTCTTTACGCCAGATCGGGACAAACACACAATTCAACTTGACCTTTACCAACTTGAGTAACGTCGATCAAACTTATACTTTCGATGACCTTGGTGGTGGTTTCACCGAAAAACGTGACGACTTTACTGGTTACTATTACGAAGAACAATTGACTGGGGCGCGCGTAAATGGCGCTAGCAAAGTCGTTGTCAAAGCTGGCCAAACAGTGACCGTTCCTTATACTTTAGCTCTAGATGGTGTTACACCAGATCAATTAGTCGAAGGCTGGCTCCGTTTTACCGGCGACAATGGGCAAAACACCCTAGTCGTACCTTTCCTCGGCTACTTTGGGGATATGACTAGTGAAGAAGTTTTAGATAAAAAAGCTAATGATGCCACAAATGTTTACGGTGGTAATTACTTTGTCAACGAACACAATTACCCACGTGGGATCGCTGATGAAGAATCATTGAAGAAATTAGTCAACTTAGACGGTGATTACAACTGGCAACAAGTGGCTAAGCTCTATCAAGATGGTAAAGTGGCCTTCTCACCAAATAATGATAATAAGAGCGATCTCTTAAAACCAGTTGCCTTTGTCAAACAAAACTTGCAAGACTTAAAAGTCGTTGTTTTGGATCAAAATGGTAAAGTTGTCCGGGTCGTTGCCGATGAAAAAGGTTTAGATAAATCAGTTTACCAATCCGACCGTAACCAAGATGTGAGTTTATCGGTCTCCATGCGAAATGATCCCAACACCTTTGATTGGGACGGAATGGTCTATAATGACAAGACTGGTGAATTTGAAGTAGCTTCCGATGGACAATATACTTACCGCTTTGTTGCCACGCTCTACAATGATGGACAAAAGAAAGTCCAAACAGCTGATTACCCGATCATCATCGATACAACAGCTCCAACGATCAGCAACTATAAATTAACGCTCGACACTGCTGCTGATAAACCAAGTGGTCATTTGAGCTTTGATTTTTCCGATACGGGAGCAGGCTTTACTGACTATTCCTATGCTGTCGTTCAGATCAATGGTAAGCTCTTTGGCCACAAACTAAATGAAGGTGCTTCAAAATTCAATGACGAGGCGAAGCTAAGTGGGACTGCTAACTTTGAATTGAGACCAGAGGAATTAGCCGCCTTTACCGCAGCACAAAACCAAGTCACCGTCATGGTCGCTGATACTGCCGACAATGTAGGTCTCTTTACCAGCGAAGTTGCCGGTGTAGCAACAGTCCCTCAAACGGTCAATATTTGGAATGCCGTTGATGGACTAAGCTTTGATAAAGATAGCAAATTCTATGATGCTAAAACTAACAGCTATACTCTAGTTGGTGGGACGACCCAACCATTCTATTACAATGGCCAGTTAGTTGAACCAAAAGCTAACTCAACTTACAGCTTAAATGTCAACGCTGACGTTGAAAAAGTCGTCTTCACGGCTGATCAAGCTGGTAAAGATGTCTTATTGACCCTAAATACGGCAACACCAAAGGCTGCCTTTGCTTGGCAAAAAGCACACACGACTGTACAAAGCTTTGGGATCGACTTAGATACCGTCACAACTAATGATCCAGAACACGTCTTTGTCTATGCCGCTGTCACAGCCGGTAATGGAGTCAAAGCCTTTGCCCGTGACTACTTCACCGGAGATGTCTATGAAGCAAGTGTCAAAGATGGCTTAGCGACTTTTGAAGTCAAAGTCAAAAATTCAAGTCGCCGGACTGTCTTATTAGGCTGGACCGAAGTTGTGGGACCGACCTTTAATGTGGTCCAAACTACAGCTTCCGATAAAGCTTATCTCGGAGTTGATGCACGTCCAAGTAACCAACCACAGCGGTATAACTTCGCTAATGTTGCTGAATTACAGACTGATCTAGTCCAAGAAAAGGCTGATCCAACTACTTTAGGTGCGCCAGGTGTACTACCAGGACATGCTTTGAGCGACCTAACGACCCGAAGCGAACCTAACTCAGAGATCAGTTTTGACTACCTTGAAGATAACAACTACAACTGGATCGGCGCTCAAGCAATCGCTGATGGCGTATATGATCCTAAGGCACAAACCTTCCATGTGACTGGTAAAGTTAGCCCAGATGTGGTGCAATTGATCATGTTGGGAAATAGCGCTGATGAACAAGATCCACAAAATCACGTTTCATTCAACGAAGATGGGACTTTTGGCTTTGAATTCAACATCAAGCCGACCGAACAACGTCCACTTGCCTATATCTACACCACAAAAGATGGCCAAAAGACACGTGGAACAGTTCAAGTCATCTTAGATACAGTCTTACCAACACTTGAATTTGAAAATGTCGCTAACTACGATTTTGACGGTGAAAATTATTACGTTTACACTAACGAACCAAACTTCACGATCAAAGGATCTGCCCACGATAATCTCGATGGTTACCGTTTCTTCTTCAACGGGGATAACGAATTCCGTGAATTCCACCATTCAGGTATCAACCACGGAGGCAATCCATACGCTCCTTACGGCTTTGAAAGAAGCTTTGTCCTAAATGATGAAAATGGTGAGACAAAACACGTCTATACGCTTGATGTGCTCGATGTGACGGGTAATCACACGACCCGGAAGTTCTTTGTCTACTACCAACCTAAATCAGAGGTCCCAGCAGCCGTAGATGTTGAGCGCAACCATGCCGATGCATTCGTCGAACAATATCCAGAAACATCCCTTCTGCTCTTTGATCCAGCGACCCAAAGCTTCCAAGAGCTCGATCCAGAAGAGTTCCATCCAAATGGCCTCTACAGCTTAGTCAATAAATACGGCAATGTAGCTGCTGTGATGAATGTCTACACGGTCGAACCTGAAAAAGAATCAGATAGCTCTGAAAAACAGGAACAACAAGATCAGGAAAAACAAGATCAGGAACGACACGACCAAAATGATCAAGACACTAAAGAAGATCAAGCTGCAAGCCAAGATCAAGAAAAAGAAAATACTGGAACTGGCTTTGGTAAAGATAACACTACCGGTTCAGGCACAGATAAAAAACACGTTACAGCAGCTAACAAACAAGTTGCTCCTGTACTCCAAGATAAAGCCAAAACGCCTGCTACACCAGCAACTACTGACCTACCACAAACAGGTGAAGCAAAACATCAAGCTTCGATCTTAGGTCTCTTAGCGCTCGGTTTAGCTAGTCTCTTTACGCTAGTTGGTTTTGATCGTAAAAAAGAAACCAAATAACAACTAAATAACGCAAAAATACCACTCAGGATAGCTGCTATCCTTGAGTGGCATTTTTATATGGTGTCTAATGGAGACCCGATCAAGTTTTAAACAATTCCTTACTTGCTTTGGTGTCATCGTCTTGGATATTTTTAGCTACTTTCGATAGACTCTTGCTAAAATCGGCTGTCTTAGTCTGATATTGTTGGACCTGCTGGAGATTTTGAGTAGCTTGATCATTGTCCCAAAGCCGTTCTTTAATATACGGTGCGATCATTTCTTCGATCTCGGCATCTGACAAATGCTTTCTGAGTGCATTCCCCCTGCCACTGACTATCAAGTTTAGCTTCATTTACCGTTTAATATTCCTGGTGAAACTTGGCGTACAAAGTCCCATCACTCAACAAAAGTGACAATACTTTTCTCGAAGAAACATTAGTCCCAGTGCTTTTGATTATCAAATCTAATATTTATCTATCAAGTGTGATATTTTGATCCCAGCTGCAAAAATATACCCATGTTCGTTTAAATTAGCTTCTTTTAGCGTCCCATCAGTATTGATCCGACGTTATCGTAAATGATTTAGGCAATAGATAATGGACTTTGCCAACATCCTTATCTTAACCATTAACATAAATCAGAGCCCATGCGCCTAAGGCAACAACTATCGTGAATACAAGTAGCAATGGATTTAACATCAATAATGGTGTCAAAAAAATTATCGAAATGTTTCCCGCTAGTACATACCATTTTAATTTCTGCAAACTTTGATTTGAAAAAAACTCTGTAAAAAAGAAAATGATCATAAATAACATACTACCAATACTCATACTGGCACCAAATAAAAACATTCCTGCACGTGCTTGATCGACTTCAAAAAATTTTATGAACCAGTTAGAACACGTTACCTGACTAGCCAATTTCTCAAAAACTTACCAACTAAATTCCAACAACTTCCACCAGTACAAGCAAATCAACACAATTAAAATAAATTCAAGTGTTAGCAACACAACTACTGCAGGTTGTAATAGATCCTCTTTTTCTCCCCTTTGCAATAATTTATTTCTCCAAATACTGCACGATCAGCGCCTGATAAAGCTCACAAAATGCCAGATACTGTGACTTATCCACATATTCATCGACTTGATGAACACTTTGGTTCCCCGGACCAAAGATCGCTAATGGAAAAGTTGCTGGCTTGTCCAAAGTCAGGTTGGACGCATCCGTCACTGGGGCTAATGCGATCTTTTTGATCGTCTGCCCCAAATATTTCTCGCCTAAAGCTTGGGCCAAGTGCACCAAAGATGAATCGGGATCTTTTTTGACTGCCACTTTATTTAGATAAGTTGTAGTTGTAAGCTTAGCCCCGTGTCATTTAGTTTGTTTTTCCACAGCTCGATCAGTGCTTGAACTTTTTCATTATCCACAGTCGGAGTCGTTCTAACATTGATCTCAGCGGTGGCTCGCTCAGGCAACGAGTTGACTTGGCTCCCAGCCTTCAACACAGTCGCATTGAAGGTCGCATTGCCTAACAGTTCATCTAGTTTGGCTGCCTTTAGAAAAGCTTTTTTAGTCTGATATAAAAATTCGATCAATGGTTCTAAAGCATTATATCCCTGTTCTGGCATCGAACTATGCGCACTCTTTCCCCGCGAGATGACGCTTATATCCATCGATCCTTTATACGCATAAGCTACTTTTAGATCAGTCGGCTCCGCGATCAGTAACGCATCGACATCTTGCATATATCCTTGCTCGTAAAGTAACTTCGAGCCGGCTTGCTCCATCTCTTCACCGACCGTCAATAACAGCCGTACTTGTCCCTTTGGCAGTTTCTTGGCATGGACCAATTCGATCAAAGCGATTACCAAAGCTGCCACCCCGGCTTTCATATCACTAGCACCACGGCCATATAGTTTTTCGTTGCGTTCGGTCAAAACAAAGGGATCACTTTGCCAAGCACTAGCTGTGGCATCAACCACATCTAAGTGTCCCGCAAGTGCTAGACAAGGTGTCCCAGTCCCGATTTGGGCAACTAAACAAGCACGATCTGGAGCTACTTGAACTAACTGCGAACTGATCCCATATTTGGCTAAATATTTATGTAAAAATTGGGCTACGTCTTGCTCATGATCATTGACTGAAGGGATCGCGACTAGCTTTTCCAAGAGTTCGAGGCGCTTGGCTTGATTTAAAACTACCATATATGTTCCTTCTTTCTAGATATGTTCCTTCTTTCTAGCTAAAAAGACCGACAACTTGTCGATCTTTGGTAAATTTATCTACTTTCTTCTGGGAACCAAATGCTGATCTCTCTTTCAGCTTCACTTGGACTATCCGAAGTATGGATCACATTACGCAAATTACCGTCGGGCCATTCACGCCCAAAGTCTCCACGCACTGTGCCCCAATCAGCTTGGCCAGGGTTGGTTGCACCTGCCATGCGATGAATGATAGGAACGACATTGGTTCCGGTCACGATGATCCCAACGATCGGTCCTTCTTGCATATATGAGACCAATTCTGGGAAAAATGGCGCATTGACTTTATCTTCATAGTGCGCTTCAAGTTGCTCTTTAGTCGCTTGGATCACTTTCAAGGCTGTGATCTGGTAGCCTTTGTGTTCGATACGGGTAATGATATCGCCGATGTGTTGACCTTCGACGCCATCTGGTTTAACTAACACTAAAGTTCGTTGTTCTGTCAATTTGATCACTCCTGTCCACAAATAGGATAACACTTATTTTCCTTAATTAATACTTTAATGTTTTTAACAAAAAAAGACGCCTAAACAGCGTCTTTTTGGCTATTGTTGAATGATCTGGGTCGTCATGATCGCTAAATGATTTTGCGCATTGGTGTTCGCATTATCCTTCAATAATTCCGGCAAGATCATCTTCAAGAAATATTGCACACTTGCCATATCATTGAACTTCATGATCGCCTTTAAACTTGAACGATAAATATCCATGTAAACTGGTTCTGGATTACCCTTTTGGATCTCACCAAAGGACTCATACATCAAGTCGATCTTATCTGCGACTGACAAGATCTTTCCTTCTAAAGTATCGTCTTTACCTTCTGCAAATCTGCGCTCATAGGCTGCGCGAAATTCGACGGGGATCTCAGTTTGGATGAAGTTTTCGGTCAACGACTCATCAACTTTAGCCAACATCGTCCGCAATTCATTGGTCGCATACTTGACCGGTGTCTTGATATCCCCGATAAAACGCTCTGTGTAATCGTGATTAAGCGCCTTTTCATACAGTGAACGCCAATCTACCTCATTACCCGCTTGCTCTTCGATATCACCTAACATTTGCGCAGCTTGCGTCACTTTAAATGAGTGGGCCGCCACATTGTGTTCTTCAAATTTGAAATAACCTGGGGCCCGATTGATCATCTCAAGATCACTCAAACTCTTTAAATATTCATGCATGCCCATGAAAAACACCTCCGTATATATTTCATACTAGGATACACCGCAAGCAACTTTTTTGCAAATATCTTATTCTTTTAGCATTATTGACTATTCATAACCATGCGCTAGGCATTACAATTCGGAGCACGACTACTATAACAGTGCGTAAAAATGCACAAAAAATCGGGTAGTGTCTTAGCATACAGCTACGACACACCCGATTTTTTTGTGCATTATTTTCAATTTACCGAAACGATCTCATAGATATCTTTATCGATCACCGTTTTACCGTCCTGTTCATACGCACCCTCACCCTCGTGGATACGTTTAACAGTTACTGTCCGTCCTTGATAAGTAACTTGTTGATCACCCCAAGTTGCTTCACGATAAAAATCCTCAAGTGAAACATTAGGATCACATATTCCTGCTTGGACTGCTAAACGATAGTAAAAATCCATTCCATCGGTTATAGTCTGTCCAACAACAGAACTGGTCGCTGCCGGCGCCTGGCTTGATGCAGTAGCTGGTTGCTCCCCAGCCACCCCCTTTGTCACTGGGGCATGTGAAGCGGCGGCTCGACTGCTTGACGTTTCACTGACTTGGCTTTCACTAGAACTACTGCTACTAGTCTTCTTTTTAGTTGTTTGGCTAGTTTTATGGCTGCTACTAGATTCTTGTTTGACCTTAGTTTGGGGCAAACACCCTGTCATCAGGGGTAACAGGCAAACAAGCACGCCCAAAACACGTAAATGCTTTTTCATGTTATCACCTCATGGCACCCTAAGCTTATTGTAAAAGGGTATTGTATAGGTCCAAACCTAATTTATTCATGGCAGATCGTTCTTCATTGTTATCACCATTTTGGGTCAAAACAACGACAACAAAGGCACCTTTTTCATTTTCAATGATCGCTGCATCATTTAAGATCCCGTAATTTTGCATGATACCAGTCTTATTGTAGACTTTAGCCCCAGTTGGTAGGTCGCGAACTAATTTATCATGATCACGGTTCTTGTTTAAAATATCTAAGAATTCAGCACTGTCACTCTTACTGATCAATTTGTGGTTATAAACTTTCTTCAACAATTCACCCACATCAGCAGCCGACGTGATGTTATCTCGGCCAGCCTCAAGTGACTTCGTATCCATCATCTTACGTTGTAACTTAGTATCATGTGCTCCCATCTTTTCGATCTGTGCATTGACTTTATCGATCCCACCTAAAGCATCGATCATGATGTTAGCCGCTGTATTGTCACTTTCATCGATCATATAAGCTAATAATTCACGGTAAGTAAAGGTCTTACCGGCTGGCATGTTTTGGATCACACCCGTCCCGCCAACTTTATCAGCATTGGAAAGGGTATACGTATCGTCTAAATTGATCGTCCCGATCTTTTGTTGGGCATAGGCTGCCGCTAAAATAAAGAGCTTGATCACCGAAGCTGCACTTTGGGTCTGATTGTTCAAAAGATAACTCACATCTTCGTTCATCGGTGCCACGTAGACCGTTTTATCACCAGCGATCCCGCCGATATCACTAGCTACAAGTTCTTTGACTTTAGCTTCATCAAAGTTGGACTTTGAACTTGGAGCTTCACTACTGCTAGAAGCAGCGCTACTACTCTCTTTTACAGTCGAACTTTTATCCTTACTACTACTTTTAGCTACAGAAGTCGGTTCGTTAGCTGGTTTATTGAGTGTATTATAGGCAAAATACCCACCAACACTTAAAACAAGTAGCCCTGCAACTACACCAATGATTATCCCGGCTAGATTGCTTTTATGTTGGGGAACACCCGCATAAGGCCCTTGCGTCCGCGAATAGGTCGGTTCTGGCGCTGGCGCTTGCTTTGGAGCCGTGCCATCAAATGGGGTACCACATTGGTCACAAAAATCATTTTTGATATCATTTGGAGTCCCACAATTTTGGCAGATCTTTTCTGGCTTAGAGATTGGCATTTGCTCAATTGGATCTGGCAAGGTCTCACCACAACTTTGGCAAAATTTTGAGCCAGCTGGATTAGTCGAATTACATTTTGGACACTTCACATCTTAACATTCCTTCATTATCTCTAGTTTTAGTATTATTCTAGCTAAAATTGGTCGTTTTTAATAGGTACCTTATCCTTGAAACTTTCCTTGGTTTTTTCACTATTTTTAGCTACAAAATTGCTTTTCTTTGTCTAAGTGGAAAATTAGCGTTATCCTTAAAGTAACGTGAGGTTTAGCACTTCACGATTTCAAGGGGGCATTAATTATGAGTGAAAAATTTAGTTCACACTATGATGTTGTCGGTAGTTTTTTACGACCAAATAAATTAAAACATGCTAAAGAGGATTTAGCAAACGGTAAGATCGATCAAGCCAATTACGATGAGATCTTGAAAAAAGAGATCAAACGTGTTGTTGAAAAACAAGCTAAACTTGGCTTAAAGGATGCAACCGATGGTGAATTTGGTCGCAGTTGGTGGCATTTAGATTTTCTTTGGGGCTTCAAGGGCGTCAAACGCTATGATTATCGCCAAAGTTATAAATTCCACGGGGAAAAGACCCGAACTGACAATGTTGAGTTGGGCGGCCGTATCGAATATAATCCCGACCACCCCTTCTTTGAACAATTTAAGTATCTAAAGAGCATCGTTCCAAAAGGCGTTGTTGCTAAACAAACGATCCCTTCTCCAACACTTTTCTTTAGAGATGATCGCAGTAAAAATTACAAACTCTTCTATGCTAATTGGGAAGAATTTCTCAAGGGCTTAGCTCAAGCTTATAGTGAAACGATCAAGCATTTCTATGATCTAGGTTGTCGTTATTTACAATTAGACGATACGACCTGGGCCTTTTTGATCAGCAAGTTAAATGAAACCACGGGTGAAGAACGCGACAAATATTTAGCTTTAGCCAAAGATAGCGTCTTTGTCATCAATAAGATGCTCGAAAAAGTCCCAGCCGATATGACCGTCACGACCCACATTTGTCGGGGCAATTTCAAATCGACTTACCTATTCAGTGGTAGCTATGACGTGATCGCACCATACTTAAGTCTTTTGAACTATGATGAATTATTCTTAGAATACGATAATGAACGTTCTGGCAATTTTGATGCCTTAAAGCGGATCTGGAACGATCGAAAAGACGTTAAGATCATTTTAGGCTTAGTGACATCAAAATTCCCTGACTTAGAAGATCCAGCTAAATTAAAGGCTAGAGTAGCTGAAGCAGCCAAGCTAGTACCCTTAGAAAATCTGGGTATCTCAACTCAATGTGGTTTTGCTTCAACAGAAGAAGGCAACGAATTGACCGAAGATGAACAATGGGCCAAGGTCAAATTAGTAGTCGAAACAGGTAAAGAGATCTGGTAGTGTGTAAATAACTACTAGCAAAAACTCCCGCTCAAGGTGCATTCTTGCATCCTGAGCGGGAGTTTATTCGCTTATCAAAAAGAGCATTATTTTTGATAAACACTTTGTCCATCAACATAAGTTTCTTTGAGCCCTAAAGTTGGACTGACTACCAAGAAATCAGCGTCACGTCCATTTTGAATACTACCACAGACATCGGCGATCCCGGCACTCTTAGCTGGAAGCTCACTTGCCATTTCAAATGCTTCTGAAAGGCTACATAGCCCCCAATCAACAAGGTTTTTGACTGCGGTAAATAGCTCTAAGACACTGCCAGCTAAACTGCCACCATCTTTTAGTCGGGCCGCTCCATCTTTGACCTCGACCAAAAACTCGCCTAACATATACTCACCTTCAGGCATCCCACCGGCTTGCATACAATCAGTCACCAAAACGGTCTTTTCTTGTTTAGCCTTGAGCAACGCTGTGATCGCTCCCAGATGAACATGATGCCCGTCACAGATCAATTCAGTGTAAGCATCACTTGCAAAAGCAGCTCCGACCATTCCAGGTGCCCGATGATTTAGGCCACTCATTCCATTATACGTGTGAACAAAGATGTCAGCGCCAGCATCCACAGCTGCCATCGCTTCTTCGTAGGTCGCGTTACTATGCCCGAGACAAACCTTGACCCCACTTTTGACAGCTTGCTTGGTAAATTCGAGCGCTCCAGGATGTTCTGGGGCAAGGGCGATCTTTTTGATCATTCCTTTTGCGTAAGCTTGCAGGCGTTCGAGCTCAACAAAATCTGCATCGCGCATATACGCTGGGTTCTGTGCTCCTTTATGCTCCGTAGTAAAGTAAGGTCCCTCAAGATATATCCCTTGGATCTTGGCCCCTGATATTTCATGGGCTTTTTCACCTAGCAACTGACAAACCTGCGCTAACTTTTGTGGTGGTGCGGTCAAAGTTGTCGGCAGATAGGAAGTTACCCCACATGAAAGTAACCCCTGTGAGATCTCAGCTAAGCCTGCTGGATAGGCATCCATCACGTCATGTCCCGCAAAGCCATGGATGTGCGTATCAACTAAGCCCGGGGCAATGATCGCATCTTTTTTGTCGATGATCGTTGCAGCAGAAAGATCAGTCTCTGGTGGTAGACAACGGCCAAATTTACCATCCTTTATCTCTAAATAGCCCCCAGTTTTTACCCCACTTTTAGTTAAAAATGTCTGTGCTTTTACATAATAATGCATGTCATTTCGCCTTCTTTATTCAAATTCGTGGATCAAAACACCTTTAACAACACGATTAACGGTCCCGCTTGGTGATGGAGTATCAGGTGTATTACCGATCTTAAGTGAAGTCAATAAAGCGATCACTTGCGCCACCATGATATCAGGCAAGACCAAGTAGCCTTCTGGTAAGATCTCACTTGGTGGATAATCAAAGCGTTGGCCAGTAAATTCATGGCCACTCACTTGCCCGATGCTTACCGTCTGCAAAGCGATCTGATCGGCGTGAACTTCTTCTAACACATCAAGATCATATTTGCGGGTATACGGATCATTAGCGACAAAATCTAGCACTAAAGTCTTCGCATTGATAAAGGATTTTGGCCCATGTCTAAAGCCCATCGAAGAATCAAAGACTGTCGCGATCTGGCCATGAGTCAGTTCCAAGATCTTTAATTGCGCTTCCCGAGCTAGTCCGCTCAACGGGCCTGATCCTAGATAAACGATCCGGTCAAAATCAAGCTCGACCAAAGCTGCTAACTGAGCTTCTTGTTCGATCACATACTCGCTTAGTTTAGCCGCCGTTTTTACATATTCGATCTTTTTAGCTTGGTCAGTCTGATCAAAGAACAAGAGACCCGCTAACGTCATGCACGTAAATGATCCGGTCATCGCAAATCCTTTATCGTTAGAAAGTTCTGGCATTAAGACGACCAAGCTGTTCGCATCAGCCTTTCCTGTAACTGCTAAAGCGCCCTCAGTAGCACAGGTGATCACCAAATGCTTGACCTGTTTGACGACTTTATTTGCCAGTTTCACAGTTGCCTTACTTTCAGGGCTATTCCCACTACGCGCAAAGGACACGAGTAAGGTCGGTTCATCGGCTAACAGATAGTCTTTGGGTGCTGCCACGATATCCGTAGTCCCTAGACTCACGAATTCAAAGCGGTTCGTGTCCCCCGTCCGACGCAGGTAAGGAACTAAGGTATCCCCCACATACTGTGAGGTCCCCGCTCCTGTGAAGATCACGCGGATCTTTTGGTTTTCTTTGAGCTCAAAGCTAGCCAACAAGTCAGCTAATTTAGCTTGATGCTGTTGACAGATTGCTAGGGTCTCTAACCAAAGTTTTGGTTCTTGTTGGATCTCACGGGTCGTAATAACGGCTCCTAATTTTTCTAAGGTCGCGTTACTTTTTTCAAACAATCTGATCACCTCTTAACTATTTGCATCGATCAAGCCATGGAGCGCTTCATTGACATCGGTCACGCCATTACGCGCTTCCGCAATAAGATCTGCCTTTGAACCTAACATTTCTGCGTTCAAATACCCGATCACCATTGCCATGTTCATCCCAGCATAGAGTCGGTAATTAGCGCCGGCTATGATCTGTTTTGCGATCACATTGCACGGTGTCCCGCCGTATAGATCGGCTAACACGATAAAATCATCTAATCCAGCAACGACTTTTTTAAATTTAGCTAAAAACTCTGATTGGCCTTCATTGGGCAATAGCGATACTGTGTAAATATCGTCTTGGGGCCCCATGATCATTTCGACACTTTTCTTCAATTCAACACACATATCTCCGTGACTGATCAATACTAATGGTTTCATAAGTTTCATTTCCTTTCCTATGGTAAACGAACCACAATGAAGCTACTTCACCATGGTCCGTTAAAAGTCTATTTTGAAATAACACCTAAAGCTGATAACGCGATCGAAACAAAGAGTACGATAAAGATCGCTTTGGTCGAAGTCATATTCTTCTTACCTAACATCCAGTAGATCGCCAATACGATCACAGCTGGTAAAAGACGTGGTAGCAACATATCTAAGTTGTTTTGGAAATCGAGCTTAACATCCCCGATCATTGGGGCCCAAGCGAGCTTAACGTTGATCATCGTTGCTACCAACGCCCCGACCATGAAGACACCAAGCTGAGTTGTAGCATCCGTCAAAGCGGTCAAGCGGTGTTGCATCGCTGTTACCAGTTCAGTTCCTTCTTTGTAGGCAAATTTTAATTGGCTCCAACGAAAGATCATTACGGCGATACTTGCACCGACCCAGATCAAGACACCTAAAGGATTTCCTTTAACTGCCATGTCAGCAGCAATTGCACCGAAAATAGCTGGGATCAAGGCCGCAAAGATCGCATCCCCGATCGCGGCTAAAGGTCCCATCAGACCAGCTTTCAACCCATTAACAGTTTCAGCTGAGTCAGTTCCTTCTTCTTCCAACGCCAAGTCGATCCCTGTAACGATCGTATTGAAAAAGTTTGACGTGTTGAAGAATTGGGTGTGTAATTTCATCATTTTCTTTAATTCAGGTGTTCCGTCACCATACATCTTGCGCAATTGTGGCAAGATCGTATACAGATAACCTGACGCTTGCATGCGTTCGTAGTTCCAGCCTAACTGGAAGCCAAAGAGACTGCGCCGGTTGATCTGCTTGAAGTCGGCATCGGTCAATTTGTAACCTGTTGTTTTTGGTTTATTAGAGTTCGTCATCTTCAATTTCCCCCTCACTGTTATTATTTACCTGTGGTTGTTGCGGTGCTTTTGGTGCATCCGCATCACTGCGTTTGTAAGAGATATAGGCTAAAGCTAGACCGATCAAAGCAATCGCTAACATTGGCATACTGTTGAAGTTAGCTACTAAAGTCTTGTCTAGGCCAGCAACACTTGT
This sequence comes from Ligilactobacillus sp. RTP31139st1_D10_RTP31139_211217, assembly GCF_040226755.1. Lineage (NCBI taxonomy): Bacteria > Bacillati > Bacillota > Bacilli > Lactobacillales > Lactobacillaceae > Ligilactobacillus > Ligilactobacillus sp. RTP31139st1_D10_RTP31139_211217. Next base: position 34,380 of record NZ_JBCOAR010000011.1, on the reverse strand, counting down.
GCCGAGCAATTGGATATTGCCAAAGAGCGTTGTCAATAGTGCAGTGATCACAAAACCTAAGATCAAATAAGCAAAGTGTTTCTTAACTGGCAAGTAGCGCAATAAGATCGCAAACCCGACAGCTGGTAAGACTGCCCCAGCAACTGAGAGCCCGTCACCTAGCCATTTGAGATCGCCGTTCAAGTAACCAACGACTTTGGAAACTAAGCCACCACCAAAGGCTAAAGCTAGGAACACTGGTAACATCCGGGAAAGTGACCATGAGATCGCACCCATCAAGAAGTGACGTTCGATCTTCTTGTATTCGAAGTTTTCCACATCTTTATCGATCTTGTGTGCAAAATACGTATTAGCAAAACGACCCAAGATATCAGTCTGGATCATCAAGGCGGCCACCGGCACGGCGATCGCTGCCATCGCTTGTTTTGGATCCATCCCAACCGAAACGGCAAAAGCAGTCGCCAAGATCGTACCCGAGTTGGCATCGATTATGGAAGCGCCACCAAAAGTTCCGACCCCAAGGATCGTCAACTGCATCATCCCACCAATATACAAACCAGTCTTTAGATCACCCATTACAAGACCGGAGATCAAATCGGCAAAAACAGCGGAACCAGCCGAGGAGTTGATCTGCAATTCATCTAAGATCTGGTATCCGGCATACAACGTAAGTAGTAAAATCTGCCACCATGCAATTGTCATTTAGGCTCACCCTTTCTTATTTAATAGCTCCATAAAATCTTCAGCCGAATCAGCAGGCACCATTTGATGGATCAAATGGACCCCATGTTTGTTCAATTCTTTGAATTCGGCAACATCTTACTCATCAACATTCACTGAGCGTGTGATCGAAGTCGTCGTGTCTGACTGTGACATGTTACCCACATTGATCTCTTCAAGTGGGACCCCGGCTTCAACTAATTTCAATAAATAATGCGGTTTTTTGGCCACGATCAACAAACGTTGTGAGTCATAACGACCAGCTAAGATATTTTCCGCTGCGCGCGCGTACGGAAGAACACTCAATTTGACTCCCGCTGGCGTTGCAAGCTTAAGCCCACTTTTTTCGATCGCACTTTGTGAAACTTCATCATCTACGACCATGATCCGTGTAATATTTAACTTAGTCGTCCATAAATTAGCTACCTGTCCATGGATCAAACGTCCATCGATCCGTACTGCAATAATCATTGCGCATCCTCCTCAATATGTTTATAGATCGGTCTTTCTACCAAATTCAGCTTAGTTTGATAAATACCTTCTGTTTCAAAGATAACGATTTCATTTTGACCTTGGTTTAAGAATTCAGCGGGAACAAAGAGCGCTAACTGCGGGCCTTTTTGCCAAAAGCGCCCTAAATTATGTCCATTTACCAGCGCGACCCCTTTGCCAAAACCACTTAAGTCTAGATAACAGTTTCCGGTCTCAGCTAACTCGACCTCATAGCGATAAAAGCTCGGTCGGCCTTTGACACATTCACCTGTAAAATCAACTGCGGCAAGCTTATCAAAGTTCAAAATATACTGTTCCCAACCTAAGATAAAGTGTAGATCAGCCATGACACCACGTCCGAGTCCTTTGCGTTGCGTATTGGCTAATAACTTGCTCCCGTAATTGACCCGTCCCATGTTTTCGACTAAGATGTCGAGTCGAGCAGTTTCATTAGGTAACTTGACCTCGATGTCAGCTCCGATCTCTTCTTGGTATTGGGTCGCTACATGCTCACCATCTAGATAAAAGCCTAGCCGGTCTCTGGCATCGATCACGCGAAAACGTTCTTTGTCTAGTTTATCGCGTAAGATCTGCGTGCGATACAACACATAGCCATAGCCACTGCCCAACGCTTCCATCGACTCGGGATATTGACTGTTATGCTTTTCACTGACTTGGTCTAAACAAGTGAATAGATCGACTTGACCTGTCAATTTGATATCCCAAACGTTGATCATCTTTTCGACTAATGGTTCTTTTTGTTCAAGTTCTGGATACATCTCGCTGAGCAGCTCTTGGATCGCATAGTAGGTAGGCGTTGGTTCGCCGGCTTCATTCAACAGGGCAACATAGTCATATGATGTGATCTGCGGTAAGTCGTGTTCCCTACGTGCTGAACAGCCATTCATGAAACCAAAGTTAGTACCACCATGGAACATGTACAGGTTGACACCCGCACCTAGCGTTAAAACTTCACGCAATGCTTCTAAAAGTTCAGCTTGATCACGTTTGACTACGGGCTCGCCCCAACGACTGAACCAGCCATCCCAAAATTCCATGCAGATCAAGGGTTGCTTGACCCCCATTTTTTCTTGGTACGCCTTTAACGCTGCGAAATTTTCTTTGGCATGGGAGCCAAAATTACCTGTCGCTAAGATCTTGTCTTCTAGCAAACTCCCGGCACGTAACGTTGCTTGCCAAGCCCCATCGGCGGTAAACAATGTCACATCAGCACCGTATTTTTCCATCAAAGCTTTGATCTGGCGTAAATAAGTTTTGTCCTCGCTGTATGAGCCGTATTCATTCTCGATCTGCATCATGATGATCGGACCACCATGCGTGATCTGCAATGGCGTCAAGATCTGAAAAAGCTCTTGGTAATAACGCGCGACAGCCTGTAAGAAAACAGGATCATTAGCGCGTAACCTGACATTTTCTTTCGTCAAGAGCCAAGCTGGTAGGCCGCCAAATTCCCATTCCGCACAGATGTATGGTGACGGGCGCACGATCACATACAAGCCTAGACGCTGGGCTAATTCAATGAAAGCCTTGAGGTCAAGCCGATCACTGAAATCAAACACGCCTTCTTTAGGTTCGTGGAGGTTCCAGGCCGTATATGTTTCGACCGTATTGAAACCTAAAGCTTTTAAGTTATATAAGGACCGATACCATTGTTCACGTGGGATCCGAAAATAATGGATCGCCCCGAGAGAAGTTTGAACGGTTCATCGTTTAGATAAAGTCCATCTTCTCGTACGATAAAATTCTCCATATTCATCTGTCCTCTTGAATAAAATCATTATGTTAATATACTAAGTTACGGTAATAATAAATAAATGCTACAAAAAAATGGTTCAGCTGAAAGTGGTATATACCTGTAATGGTTAGTCACACACTTTTGTATGCGTTATCATTTATAATTTAATTCTAGCTTATTTACACAATTAATTAAGCTTTTTTGCTATACTTTTTCAGTATTAATTTACATACCATTTAGTGTATAATTGGGGTGAAACGTTATCAGTTTGCGTTTTTTTTCAACGTACAATTTTTTCAAAGTAGGTGAGTTAAGCGATGACAAAACGCCCTAAATATGCTATTCTAGCAGACAAATTGATCAAAAACATCTTAGAGACTCAGCAACCAACGAATACCCGCTTCTTCACAGAAAAAGAATTAGCGCACAAATATTCCGTCAGTCGCTCCACCGTACGTGCTGCTTTAAGTGAATTAGAAGACCTAAAATTGATCGCCAAAGCTAAAAATGTCGGCTATTATGTGACTTATGAACCCGTTCAATATGATTACGCACATTTTTACAGTTTTAGCAAATTAGACATGCCCGCTGAGCAGGCACCCACGACTGAGATCTTGCTTTTTACCCAAACGATCCCTAATTACTATGTCGCCCAAATGCTCCATTTAGCTCAAGATGAACCAGTTTACCGCGTTGAGCGCCTACGCTTATTGGGGCATCAGCCAGTTTTGTTTGAAAAAACCTTTTTACCAGCTGAACGTTTTCCCGCTTTAAAACGCAATGAACTGGTCAAAAACTCGCTCTATGACCTCCTTGCCACTAAATATCAGCTGAAGATCAAGGATGGCGCAGAGGAATTTTTTGCTAGTCTCATCAACGAACGCGAAGCTGACTTACTCGATCTACGCGTGGGTTCACCCTGTCTTAAGATCCAACGGCTCGCCTATGATAGCTTCGACCGTCCCTTTGAATTTACGATCACGACCGCTCCTTCACGCTATTTTGCTTACAAAGTGCCCCTCACAAAGGATGTGTAATTATTATGAAGATCCCTAAGCACCAACTCGTCAAAAATAATCTCAAAAATGAAATTTCATCCGGTAAATTTGAAAGCGGTGACAAATTTTACAGTGAAGCTGAACTCACCAAACGCTTTCACGTCAGTTCGATCACCGTGATCCGCGCCTTAAAAGAACTCGTCGCTGAAGGCTTTTTAGTGCGTTACCAAGGTAAAGGGACCTTTATCTCACGCTCGCGCAAGCTAAAGACCGTTAAGTTCAGCGATCTAGAGGTCTTTACGCCCCCGATGATCGCGTGGAAGTCATCAGTATCACGCGGGACAACCATCCCACGATCTTGACCCAACTAGGTCTTACCTCAACTGACTTTTATTATGTGATCGAACGGGTACGCCGGGCTAAACAGATCCCATATATCTACCACTGCACTTATTTACCCGAACGCTTTGTGACCCATCCCCATGATCTTTCTTATTACAATTCGATCTATACCCAAATGAAAAATGAATTCAAGATCCATCTAAACACAGAACCTTTTGTCGAATACAACCAGATCATCTTACCGACCCCGAAAAAAATCGCTGCTCTGTTGGAGATCAGCGAAGAGACCCCGACCGTCAAACAAGAACGCACAACAACGCTATCGCTCAGCGGACAGATCATTGAATATATCTGTTCGTATAAACGGTGGGAGTATTACAAGATCAAACTTTAAAGTCCGACTCAATGACATTTTCAAACATTTATAAACACTATTATTTGACTAATCATTTTCTCCGTGGTAATTTAAACTTACAAGAACAAAAACAAACATTTTAAAACAAATGATGCGAGATCATGATAGGAAAAATAACAGCTTTACAGCGACTCTCTAACTCTGATGGTATTATTGCAGCACTTGCGATCGATCAACGCGGTTCATTAAAAAAGATGTTGGCTAAAAAAGCTGACCATCCCGTAACCAGTTCTGATCTAAGCGAGTTCAAAAAAGTTATCTCCCAAAAAATGACAGCGTATTCATCGGCGATCTTACTCGATCCAGAATATGGTTTACCCGCTGCTTTAGCCCGTGACAGCAACTGCGGGCTTTTGCTAGCTTACGAAAAAACGGGCTATGATGTCAGCGAACCGGGACGCATGCCCGATCTTTTGCCCGATTGGTCGGCTAAACGCTTAAAAGAAGCTGGCGCTGATGCCGTTAAGTTCATGGTCTACTATGATGTCGATGAACCGATGGCGATCAACGAAAAGAAACAAGCCTTCATCGAACGGATCGGCAGTGAGTGCGTAGCTGAAGATATCCCGTTTTTCCTCGAATTGATGTCCTATGATGCTAATATCGAAGACACCAAGAGCAAAGAATACGCAGCCGTCAAACCGCATAAAGTCATCGAGATGATGCGCGAATTTGCTAAACCGCGTTATAACGTTGATGTCTTGAAAGTCGAAGTTCCAGTTAATATGGCTTATGTTGCTGGGTTTGCAAAAGATGAGGATGCAGTCTACACCAAGGAACAAGCAGCAGCTTACTTTGCTGAACAGACCAAAGCCGCAGCTGGCGTTCCATTTATCTTCTTAAGTGCGGGCGTGTCAGCACAGATGTTCCAAGATACGCTTTACTTTGCCCATGAAGCCGGTTCAAAATTCAACGGTGTCTTGTGTGGGCGTGCGACCTGGAAGGATAGCGTCGTCCCATTTGCTCAAGATGGTGCGGGCGCAGCGAGTCTCTGGTGTGAGACCCAAGGAAAAGCAAATATCGAAGCTTTAAATACAGTCCTAAAAGAAACCGCGACCCCACTTGCAAGTAAAAATTTGATCTAAAAATAAACTAAAATACAAAAAACTTAGGATCACATTTTGTAATTCTAAGTTTTTTTTGCATTTTATAGTCTTTTATCTACACCAAAAAGAGCGAGTCTCAGTCACCTGAAACTCGCTCTTGGGCTTTACTTAATTAAAATTGTTCCCACAATAATTCGCGGATCTCTTCTAAGAATGGTTGGCGTGGGTTAGCTGGTGTACATTGATCATTGTAGATCAAATCGACCATTTCATCCAAGGCCCCTTCAAATTGTTCCTTGGTAACACCATTAGCGGATAACTTAGGTTCAACATCGAGATCTTTGAACAACTGCGCGATCCGAGCACATAATGCTTCAACTAATTCGGCATCACTGTTGCCCTTGAGCCCTAAAGCACGAGCAATATCTGCGTAGTCTTTTTGGGCACGGTATACTTCATAGCGTGGATATGGTGAACGTTTTACCTTACCGGACACACCGTTAAAGCGGATAACTGGTTGCATAGCGATCGAGATACATAAGCCGTGTGGCAAACCGAATTCCCCACCTGTTTTATGGGCGATCGAGTGGTTGATCCCTAAGAAGGCATTAGCAAATGCCATCCCACCTAATGTAGCGGCGTAATGCATGTTTTCACGAGCTTTTTCACCAGCAGCCGTTGGGTTCTTTGGATCAAAGTTGTATGAATCAACTAAGTTTTCAAAGACTAACTTGATCGCTTCAAGCGCCCATGGACGGGTAAATTCAGATGACATTACAGAAACATATGCTTCTAAAGCATGCGATAAAGTATCTAGCCCAGAAAGAGCAACGGTGCGTTTTGGCACAGTCATAACAAATTCTGGATCCACGATCGCCACTTGTGGTGTCAATTCGTAATCAGCTAACGGATACTTCACGTGGGTCTTATCATCAGTGATAACCGCAAATGGTGTCACTTCTGAACCAGTACCTGATGTTGTTGGGATCGCAAATAATTTAGTTGCAGTCGCATGGTGGAATTTAACGATACGTTTGCGAATATCAACGAATTTTTGTTGCAATAATAAGAACAATTCGCTGACTTTATCGTAGTCATCCATGAAACCAGCTGGTTGATCTAAGGAATATTCGTAGATATAACGGGCGATCTTAGCTGCATCCAAGGATGAACCACCACCAAGAGCGATCACTGTATCTGGTTTAAATTCTGCCATTTGACGAGCGATCTCGATCGTTTGTCCTAATGTTGGATCAGGTTTTACCGTTCCGTAAAGGGCCGTCTTCACTGGTGTATCCCGCACGGCTAATTGATCGTAAACTTTATCAACGAAGCCAAATTGGACCATTCCTGGATCGGCTACGATGAAGGCACGCTTGATATCTTCTGTCTCATCTTGTAAGTATGAGATCGCATTGTTTTCGTAGTAGATCTTTTCTGGCAAGCGTACCCATTGTGGACGGTTACGACGTTTAGCAACTGTCTTAACATTCAAAAGATCACCTGTTGATAAGTTATGTGACAATGAATTTTTCCCCCATGATCCTGTTCCGAGTGTCAAACTTGGACGCAATGCATCCGTATAAATATCACCGATCCCACCGATCGAATCTGGTTGGTTGACCAAGATCCGAGCTGATTTGATCTTGTCACCAAATTCATTGATGAATGGGTCTGTTTGTGAACCGATCTGGATCGCAGCATTGTGACCTGCACCTTGATAATCTAACAAAGCGCCAACGATCTTAACACCATCGTTGCGGTCTTTAGCTTTATAAATGGACAAGAGTGGGGATAATTTTTCAGAGGATAACTTTTCACCGATATTTTTGGCATCTAGTTCAAATAACATCACGTCTTTACCTTCTGGTAAAAAGACACCAGCTTGGTCTGCGATCCAGCGAGCACTCTTACCTGCAACCGGACCGTTTACTCCGTGGTTATCATTGAAGACGAACTCTTCGATCTTAGCATAGTCTTCTTTTGGTACTAAATATGCACCTTTTTCTTGCATCTTTTGTAACCAAGCGTCATAAACTGGAGCTTCAACAACGGCTGAGTTTTCTGTTGCACAGATCATCCCGTTATCAAAACGCTTAGACATCAAAAGATCTTCGACAGCACGGTCTAAGTTAGCAGTGTGATCAACAAAGACTGCCCCGTTACCAGCACCTACACCCATTGATGGGTTACCCGAGCGCAATGCTGCATTGACCATGCCTGGGCCACCAGTTGCCAAGATAGATGCGATCTTTGGATTTTGGATCAAACCAGTTGTGTTTTCAAGTGATGGTTTTTCGACCCATTGAATGATGTTTTTTGGTGCTCCAGCTGCTAATGCTGCCTCATAGATGATCTTAGCTGCGTGTGCGGAACAGTTTTGTGCTTGTGGGTGAAAAGCAAAGACGATCGCATTACGTGTCTTCAAAGCCATCAAAGCTTTGAACATCGTGGTCGAAGTTGGGTTGGTCGTTGGCACGATCCCGGCTAAGACGCCTAATGGAGCTGCGATCTTAACTTGGCCTTTGATCTTATCTTCCGAAATGACACCAACTGTCTTTTCGTTTTTGATCAAATTATAAATGTTTTCTGTCGCAAAACGATTCTTAGTATCTTTATCTTCAACTACCCCACGGCCAGTTTCATCGACTGCTTCGTGAGCTAAAGTCAAAGCTGCTTCAGAGCCAGCTAAAGCTGCAGCTGCTACGATCTTATCAACTTGTTCTTGCGTAAAGGTCGCATATTCTTGTTCTGCCTTTAACGCTTTTTCGACCAAGCCATCGGTATAAACACGAGCTGCTTGCATCTTTGCTTCTTTTTCTTCTGGAGTTAATACTTTTTTCTTTGGCTTTTCTTTGCTCATCTATCTGGAACCTCCCAAAATATTTAAACTAAAAGTGACTAGTAATTCACTCGATAAATTTTTTCGTGAATACTTTCACTAACTATATTAACCCTTATTGATACCGATTTCAATTTATTTTACTCTTTCTTAAACAAGAAACGCTCCATCCACAACAGCGCTTACTTTATGTAAAAAATTAACTTTTTGTTCGTACGGCCTCAAAAAACATCTTTTTAGTAGCCCCATCAAAACTACCATAATTTTTTTAGCAAATGTCTAATACTTTGTGCATTTTTTATCTTATTGATATTCTGCGTCATTTGTTCGCTAATGAAAACACGGGACTCCCCACAATGCAAAATACACATCATGGAAAGTCTCGTGTTATTCATCCGACGTTTAACCAGCTACGAATGCCGGTAGACCCTTGACTGCCCGATAGATAGCTTGTTCTACCTGGATCCCGGTCAAGTTCTTAGCCACCGCAAAGCCTTGAAATTGGTCTTTGATCTTGGCTAAAGCATAGCTCGTATTATGTTTATTTTGGTTTTGGACCATGATCACATAATCCGCTTCACTCAAGCGCCGTGCAAAATAATTTTCTGGGGCACGGCGATGATAGAATGCGTCGACCATCAGCATCTTACCATTATGTGCCTCAATGATTGCTTCGTATTTATCACGATATAGTTCGCGTCCGACCACGATCCCGACTGTTTTACCTGCTAGATCAAATTCAATCGTCGGTTGATATTGTGGCTTAGGGCCCTTCTCTTTTTTCGGCGCTGGCGTGGTAACTTTTTCTTGGCGTTCTTGATAGACCCAAGCTAGTGAGATATCCTCATTTTGTCGTTCACCACGCGGTTGGGCATACCAACGCAACCGCACGATACTACCTTCATGGATATTATAGGCTTGAGCTGGGATCTTATACTCAAATAATTCGCCATCGACGCGAAGCTTTTTCCCACTTACATTGCGTTTAACGATCAGTTCTTTATCAGTGTTGACCTCAACTACCCCGCGGTCAAAGGTCACCGTATTAGGATAATACGACTCAGCTGGTCGTCTGATCAATTTCGTGATCCGGGGTGAATCCGTATGGGCGTTGCTGACTAAGATCGCATCGCCATTTTTAGGATTGAATTGATTCCGGATCGTTTCTCTAAATCTCAGTTCTTTATTGTTTTTATTATAAGCTTTAAACCCGATCCGACGCGTTGAGACTTTATAGACCATTACCATATCAAATAGTCGTTCAAAGATCTTAGGGTCTTTTTGCACCCAATTATCTAACGCTTGACTGTCACCTTTTTCACTCAACAAAGCTTGCAAAGTTTGCGAAGTCCGATCTATTTTGGCTTTTTCTTTGCTCTCTTCGGTCGGTTCATCGACCACTGGTTCAACTTCTTGAACTGCTGGTTTAGACTCCGCTTCAACTTTCTCTACTAGTTTTGAGCTCGTTTCAAGTTCTTCTTCAGGCTGAGCCTGCGGACCTTCCTCTTCATCTTCTTTCGCTTCAGGTGTTACTGATGCTCGCTTTTCTTCGATCACTTCGGCTGAACTTCCCTTAGCTGCCATTTGTAAGATCAGCTGGATCGCTTTAGCACCTAGAGTTAGTTCCTGCTCACTATTCCCCATCACATCGAGCAATTGTTGTACTTCTTTGCGATAATCATGCATCTGCAGATTCCCCTTTCGTAATTTACTAAAATTTTCGCCCACACCTCTATTCTAAACTACTGCTCGTAAAAGATATATAAGAAAAAAATAAGATGTTGGCAAGAATACCAACACCTTAATAATTAGCTATTTGCTGACTGAGTATGGCGTTCCATCCAAGGTTTGATTCAAACCATCGATTGTTTCATCCCCGATGTATTCCGCCGTTTTCTTTTCCAAGTCGACCTTAACATTTTTCACGACACGACTTAAACTTTCACGCACTTTCTTAGCGCAACCTTCACATTTCATACCTTCAACTTTTACTGTATGTTTTTCCATTACTATCATCCTCACTTAGTTTAATTTTACACGGTTCAACCGCAAAGCATTCAAAACAACTGATACTGAACTAAAACTCATACACAAAGCAGCGATCATCGGATCAAGCAACGCCCCCCCAAAGAACGTCAAGACACCTAAAGCGACCGGGATCCCGAGACAGTTGTAGAAAAAGGCCCAGAAGAGATTTTCTTTGATGTTGACCAAAGTCTTATGACTCAATAATAGTGCTTGGGCTAATGAACTGAGATCTGAATTCATCAAAACGACATCAGCCGAATCGATCGCCACATCAGTTCCATTGCCGATCGCAACTCCGACATCGGCATTGGCCAAAGCCGGCGCATCATTGATCCCATCTCCGACCATTGCGACCTTTTGTCTTTTAGCTTGTAACTCTAAGACAGTCTCTGCTTTATCAGCCGGTAAGACATCACTGATAACTTCACTGATCTGGACTTGTTTGGCGATCGCCTGGGCGGTCTTTTCATTATCGCCCGTCAACATCACAGTCTTTACCCCTAACTTGTGCAGTTGCGCGATCGCACGGCGACTATCTTGTTTCAGTGGATCTTGCACGGCGATCACACCCAAGAGGTCTTTTTCAGTGCTCAAAAACATCACTGTTTTGCCAGCTTGCGTCAAGGATCGGGCCTGTTTTACCAATGGTGTCTCAGTTGGGAGCTTTTGTTCGACTAAAAGCTTATGGTTGCCCAGAAAATAGGTCAAGCCATCGATCTTAGCCGTCAAGCCCCGCCCAGGCAAAGTCTCAAAGTCACTGACGGGTAACGTTTCAGCGGTTGAGGCCTGCAAGATCGCATGGGCTAACGGGTGCTTAGTGTAAAACTCTAGACTAGCGGCTAACTGTAAGATCGTCGCCGGATCTAGCCCTGGTTTAGCTAAAACATCAGTCACCGTTGGCTTGCCTTGGGTGATCGTTCCCGTCTTATCCAAGACGACCGTTGTCACTTGTGATAGTTGTTCTAAGGCTGTCCCGTTTTTGAACAAGATCCCCGCTTTGGCTGCTTTACCGGTCCCGACCATGATCGCAGTCGGAGTCGCTAACCCTAAGGCACACGGACAAGCGATCACTAAGACCGAAACAAAGATCGTTAAACTAAAACCTAACGAATGCCCCGTCAAAAGCCACGCCAATGCACCTAAAGTTGCGATCACCATGATCACTGGTACAAAATAGCCCGCGATCTGATCAGCTAGCCGGGCGATCGGTGCTTTTGAACCTTGAGCTTTGGCGACCAAGGCTACGATCTGCGAAAGTGCCGTTTGACTTCCGACCCGCGTTGCACGACAGGTCAATTGACCAACTTGGCTGACCGTGCCGGCACTCACGAGATCACCAGTGCTTTTGGCGACTGGCAAGCTTTCACCCGTCAACATCGATTCATCGACAGTCGTCTCGCCAGCCAAAACGATACCATCAACGGGGATACTTTGCCCTGCCTGAACCAAAAAGGTATCCCCGACTTTAAGCTCTGCGACCGGCACTTCTTTAGTCTTTCCTTCGTCTACGACTAATAGAGCTTTTTTAGGTACCAATGTCAAAAGCGAAGTCAAAGCAAAGTTGGTCTTTTGCTTCGAAAGATCCTCAAAGTACTTACCTAACATGACAAGGGCAATGATCATCCCGGCTGCCTCGTAATAAAGATCATGGTGGTGCCCCGTTACCACAGCCAGATAAGTATTTACCAAACTGTATAAGAGTGCCGCACCACTTCCCATTAAGACTAACGAATCCATGTTAGGGTGCCGGGCAAATAATGCCTTAGCCCCTGTGATCAAGTAGTCTTTACCAAACCACAACACGGGTAAAACTAACGCCAGCTGGATCAGACTAGCACTTTTAGGACTATGCATCACATCTAAAAAGTGCGGGAAGGCTAGACCCATCATCGGTCCCATCGCAACTAAAAGCAACGCACCCGCAAAGATCAAAGCGCCGATCGTTTGGTGCTTTTTATGCAACAAACGCGCTTTAGTCTGAGCTTGCTTAGCTTCAAATTCGGCTTGATCAAGGGTGTTGGATAAAGTCGCTGCATACCCCGCATTTTTGACCGCCTGCATGATCTTTTGCACACTGACCTGCGATCCATGCTCAACTTGCATGCTCTCGGTCGCCAAATTGACCGCAACCTCACTGACATCTGGCAGTTGCGCCACTGCTTTTTCGACCGTTTGCGCACAACTAGCACAAACCATCCCTTCGATCGCAAAATTATCTTTTTCCATCTGTCTCACCTCTAATCGTTTACAACTGTAGTTTATCATAAAACGAGCTTAGGGTGATACTAAAAAGCTCACTTTACCAGCCGTAATATAAAGTCACGACTACCGCCAAGATAGGGTAAGAGAAAAAGCCTAACAAAGCAAAACAGATCAAGCGAAATAAGTTCTTGCCCCATTCAGGCAAGCGGGTTAAAAATTTAGCGGTACATAAACGATACAAGATCAACAAAAACAGCGGTAAAACTAATACGACACCGCCAATGTTGACTACCAGCGTAAATAAAGTAAAGGCTTGACTAGCAGCCGTTCCTGAAGCTAACAACCATAGAGCTGCCCCCGTATAAACGAGTAAAAACAAGATCTGCAAAGTAGCTGACACTTGGCTGGCTTCACGGGCAAAACGCGTCCCTTTTCCTAGATATTTCATCACGAGCCAATATAAGATGGCGATCACAAAAACATACCATCTGTGGAGCAAAAATTCACCAACAATTCCCATCTCACTGCTTCCCTTCTAATTCTTAAAGTACATATTTTTCTAGTGCCACACCGACACCATCATGATTATTATCCGCTGTGACTGCACTGGCAAGGTCTTTGATCTGGTCATTAGCATTGCCCATCGCGACCCCAAATCCAGCCAGTTCAAACATTGTCAGATCATTGTTTTCATCCCCTAAAACCATGATCTGATCTTTAGTTAGGCCTAAATGCTGACCTAATTCGAGCACGGCTGCGCCTTTGTGGGCTTTAGGATGCATGATCTCAAAGAACCACGGCGCACTAAGGACGGTATACTTATCTGCGATCACTGCTGGATCTAAGTCCTTGGTCTTAGCGGCGATCACTTCTGGTTCATCGACCCACATATATTTAGCCACTGCCGAATGTGTAGCTATTTCTTCTGGCTCACAGTAATAAAGTGGCATTTTCGTATAGAACGCATCGAGTACGGTATACGGACTGATATTTTTAAAGGTCGTGATGACTTCAGAATTTGGCATGACGATCTGGCCTCTGATCTGGATTTCATGACTGACTTGATCCAAGCGAGTCACTTGTTCGGGAGATAGAAGATTTTCAAAGATCGCTTCACCTGTCCCTGTGACCTGTGCTTTAGCCCCATTAAAGGTGATCGCATAGTCGTCTTCTCCCACCAAGTCTAATTCTTCCAAATAATCTTTGACCCCAGACAATGGTCGTCCCGTACATAAGACCACATAAACGCCTTGCTTGCGCGCTTGTTTGATCGCTACTTTGGTTTTTTCACCGATCTGCTTGTGATCATCGACCAACGTACCATCAATATCGATCGCTACCATTTTTATATCCAAAATGCTCACCTACCATGCGACATCAACGCGTCACATGCCCTTCATTCTAATTGTTCAAGAGCTATTATACCATTTTAACGATTTCATTTCCGTTCTAAAAAAATAGTTGCATTTACAACAAACATCAAATATACTATACCAAAAGGAAGTGCTCAAAATGACAGAGATCTTACGTGAGATCGGCACGATCGCCCGGGCTTTAGATTCAATCAGTAATGTCGAATTCAAAGACCTAGAACTCTCCAAGGGCCAATATCTCTACTTGGTCAGGATCTACGAACAGCCCGGGATCATCTTAGAAGAGTTGGCTAATTGCCTCAAAGTCGACAAGACCACGGCTTCCCGGGCGATCAAAAAACTAGTAGCCAACGGTTTGATCGAACGCCGAACTCAACTTGATAATAAAAAAAATAAGCCCCTTTTTGTAACTAAAAAAGGGGCTCAGATCTACCCAACTCTTCGGGCCGAACATAACTACTCAGAACAGACGGCCCTAAAGCATTTGACCGCAAAACAACAAGTGCAGTTGCAACAATTATTACAACAAGTACGCAGTAATATCGAAAAAGATTGGGAGATCGTCAAAAAAGGCCAAAAACGAACTTATTAGGAGTAAATATTATGACTAAAACATTAAAACGCATCACTATAGCTGAAGTTGAAACACTACAAAAAATAAGCATTGAAACTTTTAGCGATACTTTTAAAGACCAAAATAGTGCTCAAGACCTCGCCGATTACTTAAAAACAGCCTATGACCTCAATAAATTGACCGCCGAGCTCAATGATCCTAACTCACAATTTTACTTTGTTTACTTAGATGACCAACTTGCCGGCTATTTAAAAGTCAACTTAAACGAGTCTCAAAGTGAACAAGTTGCCCCTAATGCCCTTGAGATCGAACGCATCTACATCAGATCAGCCTTCAAACGCCATGGTTTGGGACGCTTTTTATTCCAAGAAGCCCTCAAGCTCGCTCAAGCAAAAAATTGCAGCAGTATCTGGCTCGGGGTGTGGGAGAAAAACTATCCCGCCCTTGCTTTCTACGAAAAAATGGGCTTTATTCAACACGGATCGCACTCATTTTTCATGGGAACTGACGAACAGACTGATCTCATTATGATCAAAAAAATCTAGTTATAATAAAAAAAGTTGGTAGTTATTGAAACCTACCAACTTTTTTTGGATTTTAAAACCTTTTCTATAAATATAGTACTGTTATTTTGGTTTCGAACCATAAATTTAGTGACTATAAACCGTATTAATATATTATCACTATCTTTATTATCCATGTATACACTTTCCATGCAGTAAAGGGGTAGTTTTTCATGGATAATAACTTGCATATTGGCTGAATACAGTGACCTTTCGACCAACTTTATCTCCAAATTAGAACGTGGTCAAAAGACAAATATCAATCTTTTGAAATTATATGCGATCTGTCAAGCACTAGGGATCTCGATCTCGGAATTACTTCAGGAAGAAAATAATGTCTCACTTGAAACCTTAACACATAGTACTTTACGACTCATTCACGAATTAACAGCTATGGATCCAATACCAAGCGAACGTATAAGCCAACATATTCTATTAGTACTAGACGACTTTAAAATGGTATACAAATAAGCAGCCCCAATAGCGCTCATGTCGTTAGGAGCTGCTTATTTATTAGTCGGCTAGATATTTAACAAAAATATCACAACTTGGATCACTCGGTAAGATCGCTTCAGCCTTGATCGCACGATGATAACCTTTAATATATGGTAAAAAAGTCTCAGCTGCTTGCGTAGGATCAGTTCGATCATTGCAATATTTTTTCGTACCTAAAATATTGCCATCATTATCGATCGCAATGATCTTACCTAATTTTTGATAGACGATCTGTTGTTCTTTAGCTTTCAAGCTAGCTGGTCCTAAGCCCGCTGTTTGCGCTACATAGCCCATGATCAAAGGACTTTTGACCGCTACATAGTTGGATTCTTCCGGAATGCTTGAACCACTCCAGGAACGACTCGTTTTAGCATCCCGATACTTAAGTGTCTTCCAGGTGATCGTCTGTTTAGCGGCCCGGCAAAGCTGCTGGCCAGTTTTCGTCACAAAGCGCGTCGTCAGTGTTGTCTTGTCCAACGACTCGGTGACTTGGGCTAGCTCATATTTGGCGATCGTTGCTTTTTTATCATCTCTTAATAAGGTGGTGATCTCTTTTAAAGTATAGTACTCATCGTTTTTCGAAAAGATCGTTGGGATCACGATCACATGACCGTGCGGGATACTTTGGCAAGGCATTTCTCCCAGCACATTGCCCCGATCATCACGCAATTCGAGACTTTCTTTTTCCAAAGGTCCATTGCGATATGGATCGATCACCTTAAATCTACGCTTTGTTCGATGATACATATGCCCGACTAGCACCTTGACTTGTTCAAATTCTTGAACTTCATCAGCGACCAGTACCCCACTTGTTACCAATTTTTTTGTCTTGTACGAATACATTGCGACTGGTGTTTTTAGATCACGCGGATCAACAAATTCAAATGTTGTTTGTGCAGTGGTCGCTACTTTTTGGTATTTGACGGCAATACCGTCAGAAAAATTTCTAAAAATTCTAATTCAACCCCTAAAACTAAGAAAGACCACCATAAATGACTAGATCATCTAAGGTGGTCCCTCCGATGGCTAACTAAAAATACTTCTATCCATTGATCATTTCTTTTTAGTTATCAGTCTTTCTTCTCTCTTTGCCAAAATAAAACAAGGAAAAGGCTGCTGTTACTAGACCTAATAAGCTAAATGCTAAAGCTTCAGTATCACTTTCACCCATTTGTGGAAGTGTTGCTTCATTCTTTTCATTAGTTGTGACATCAGTCGTATCATTTACAACTTCTTGCTCAGCTACCTCAGTATTTTCACCGGTCTTTTCAGTTTTAGCACTGTCTTCTGTAGCAGTCCGCTTAACTGTGATGACCAATACTGGGTTTTCTTCTGGTGCAAATGTCACATTTTCAGGTAGGCTATCCGGATCGAGCAATTCCCAACCATCAGGGAGAACTGGGACTAATTTCACCGTTTCATCCGTATGGCCAGTGATCACTTGGGTCCCGATCTGGTTACCATTTTCATCTTGATAGGTAATAACTTGCTGGCTTGGTCGTGCAACATAGCTGACTTCGATCACTTGGTCAGCATCAGTTGGACGAACGCTTTTGGCAGCAATTGTCGTTTGTTTTCTTCCAGCTACCATTGAAGTATAACCTAAATATTGTGGCACGTCATCTTGTGAAAAGGCTTTTGTTGCAATTTCATCCCAATCTGGGTAAGAAATCTTACCAGTTACAAGATCTTTAGAACCGTCACGAGTGAAGACAACGGTTTGGACCTTAGTTGTCTTAGTTCCATCTGGTGCATTCACAATGATCGTCCGTTTTACTTCTTTTTGGCTATCCGCATTACTTGGATCGGCTTTGACCACTTTAGATCCGTGTTTCAAATGAACTTCGAAATGTTGATCTTCATCTTCAGCATTGTAACTTGGTTTACCCGCTTTGGCAAAGCCATCTGAGACTAATTCGTAGCCCTTATCCAAGTAACCTTGGACTTTAGCTTTGCTGTCATGTTTGATTGGTTCATCCGTCTTACCGGTGACATGAACAACTTCCAACTTCTTACCTGTCGTATCGTCGATATAGTGCACATGTGCTTTTTGATCATTGGCAGTATAGCCAACAGTCACAATTGTATCCTTTGTATCACCAGTGATATGTTCTAGACGATCGACACTAGTCTTATCATGGGTATAACCTTTATCTGAAGCTTTAGGCTCAATTGCAAAGCCTTCAAAGAAGTCGACTGTATCTGGGATCCATTCGCCAAATGTGTCCTGACCCGTTGCCATGTCACGTGTTACTTGGCGCGTGAAGTGGAGAGCTTCGGTACGAGTATCATCTGTGGCATGCGGATGTTTGACTATAAC
Organism: Ligilactobacillus sp. RTP31139st1_D10_RTP31139_211217; assembly: GCF_040226755.1. Lineage (NCBI taxonomy): Bacteria > Bacillati > Bacillota > Bacilli > Lactobacillales > Lactobacillaceae > Ligilactobacillus > Ligilactobacillus sp. RTP31139st1_D10_RTP31139_211217. The sequence goes on along the minus strand of NZ_JBCOAR010000011.1, from coordinate 16,214 downwards.
AGTTCTCGTGACTGTATGATCAACCTTATCTTGCTTGTGTGCATCATTTTTATATTCATCTGTCACATCTTGATGCTTATGTTTTACCTTTACGATGATCGGTTCGTTGCCGTTTGCTTTAAAGGTAACTGCTTTTGGTAGATCTTGACCTGCCACTAATTCATAGTTAGCTGGTACTTCATATTTTGTATCAACTGTTTGATCAGTTACACCAGATACAGATTGACTAGCAACTTCTTTGTTATTGTTATCGACATCAACATATTTGATCAGCACTTCTTGATCATTTGCTGTGTAGTAGATATCGACTGGAGCGATCTCATCATTGGCATTGACTGTAAGTTGTGCTACTGACTTATCTGCCGTATATCCATCTACTTTAGGAGCTGTATAAGCGGCAAGTTTTTGCGCTGGACTCCAAGCGTTCCAAGTAGTCTTACCTGTTACTAGATCCTTAGTACCGGTACGAGTAAAGGTAGCTGTCTGTGGTACAACTTCCTCTTTTTGTTTAGGATGATGGATATGGATCTCGCGTGTAATCTGCTTAGATTCAAGTTCCGTTGTTGTACCATGTATTAATTTGACGGTAAATGTTTGTGGTTTTGAATCATCATCATCAAAATAGACCGTTGAAAATTCCTGGTTTGCAGAATTATATTTATAGCCCTTAGCTTCCAAAGCGTGGATCTGTTCGGCTACTTTTTCATGCGAGATCTTAGTATTATGTGCCCCAGTTTCGATCGTTTCCAAATCTTTACCTTGATCATCAGTGATATACTTGTGAGCGGTCTTGTCCCAATACTTGATCTGCGCAACTTGAATGTCTTCACCATAGTTGAGCACTGTATCTTGGCCTGGATCACTTGGTTGAACAACTTCACTTTTTACGTGATAACCTTTGATCGTTGGAGCTACGATCGCTTTGATCTTAGTTGCATCGTTAGCATCATTTTCATATTGAACCTTCGTTAAATCATTACCTTGGCTGTCTTTAGCAATGATATTACCCAACTTACGATAAACGATCTCTTGTGTAGCATTTTTTTGTTCAGCTTTTCGGCTGCTCAAGCCTGGCGTTGTTGCATAATAGCCAGCGATCACTGGGCTATTTACTGCCATATAGCTCGCTTCACTTGGAACAGATGTCTGTGAGATAATTTCGTTTGTATGGATATCTCGCTTAGTCGTCGTTGTCCAAATGATCGTTTATGGTTCAGCAGCTTTAAGTTCATTGCCAGATTCGTCGACAAATTTAGTCGTTAGGGTATAAGTATCATGTGTTACCTTTGTTTCAATACCACGATAGATATACTTGATCGATCTGCTTAGATCACTAGGAAGATCCTCTTTTGCTACTAAAGTGTATTCAATGTCACCTTGGGGAAACTCTTTGGGAACCTCTGGCAAACTTGCCTTAGCAGCATCGTTTGCATCATTGACATATCGGTAGCCTTGATCTAGATAATTGCCATTTTCATCATAAAGCTCAACACTACCTAACTTACGATATTCATATGTGATATCGGTAGTTTGTTGGACGTATGGGTTGGAAATATGATATTTTCCACTATCCCCCTCGTATGTAAAGCTTTGTCCTACATGCAAGATCCCTCTTGATTCATTACGACGGGTACTCTCGTTGTACAATTTCTTAGCGAACCCCCGATTATCTAAGAATTCATATTGCATAGTACCTTGGTTATCTAATTCAGTATATCTAACAGTCACACCATCATGGTAATTGTTAACTAAAACAACACCCTTGTGGAATTCAGACATTGTTCCTTCGCTATTTTCAGCATATAGGAACTTACCTTCTTCCACCTTAGCACTCTTGGGAACACCGGTCTTGTAATTTTGTCCTGTTAAACCAGTTTGTGTCTTATAGACCTTACCGTTGTTGATCTTTGCTTTCTGTTCAACAACTTGTGGGGTATAGATGCTTAATGTTGTATACCCATCCCCTGTATTACTTTCGATCCCACTATGACCACCAACAAATATCGGTAAATAGCTTTTTTGTGTGCGATAAAAAAAACCTCTCTCAATTTTAGAGTAAAAATGGTCTACTGCAATAGCATCTTTAGATTCATCATTGATAACTTGACCAAAATTTAAAGTCTGCTGTCCCTTTTGAATCACTGTTTTAGCTTTCGTAATATGATATTCGTCTAAAAAACTATATTCATACGCATTAAAGCTACCATTACCCGTTAAAATAACATTGCCGTCAGCATCCCTACCACGATCAACGGTAAAGATGATACCACGTTCCCAATCAGTCGAAGCGATCCATTGGAAAACATATTCACTATTTTTGTAGTCGATCCCTAAATCATCGATCAATGTTTGAAGGTTTGTCTTTCCATATGTATATTTGGAATAATCAGGATCAGTAACGCTAAAGCCTTCTTCTTGCTGGTCTTGAGCTTGAGTTGGTGCTGCTGCATAAGCAACTTTACTATCTGTTAGATCAACCTTTGCTTGAGGTTCAGCTTGTTTTTCAACGTTAAATGTTTGCGTTTCACTGGCTTCATTTTCATCAGCTGGTGCAACCGTTTGTTTTTCAGTGCTAGTCGTAGGTTCACTGGTCTCTTCAGCAGTCACCGCTTGCGCTGGAGCTTGTTCTTTAGTGTCTTCAGCAACTTGAGCCTTATCGTCGGTTACTGGTGTGGTCTCGGCTTCTTTAGCTGGAGTTTCGGCGCTTGTAGTTTGCTCAACTTCTTTAGCTTGTGCTTCGTCACTTGAAGTTAACTCAACTTCTTTAGTTGGTACACTTGAGCTCTCTGCTGTCGCCTCAGTCTTTAAATGATCTTTGGCCGTCGTTGTTGCTTCATCAGCTGATACTCCACTAAAACCAGCAAAAGTAAAACCGATCAAGACAGAAGCGACCCCAACACTGATCTTTCTGATCGCAAAGCGTTGTTTCTTTGGTTCTAATTTATGTATTAATAATTTATTATTATTACGTGATAACAAAACTAAAAATAGACCTCCTCAGTTATTTGAATGTACAAAGCGTATGTAATAGCTATACACCTCCACTATTTATCTATAAACATTTACTATAGTACGACTAAAGATACTGTAGTACAACTAAAGAGATTTATTTTCGGTAATTTTTCGATATAAATATATAGATTATTTTAATTTTATTTTTAAAAATAAAATTTCGCAAAATCTATCCAACCGTATAAATAGTCTTTTTTAGACTTAGACACCAAATAAGTCATACTATTCTTACACAAATAGAATTTTAATTTAATAAAAAATTAATATTTTTCCAAAAAAATTGACTATAGTTCCACTTGAAAATGAAACCATAGTCAATTAGTTTTTTAAAGATCATTGCAACGCATGATCGTTAAATGCAACATAAAATCATTGTATTTATCATCGGCCAGATCACGCCCAACTGCAGTAACTGTTCGTACAGCTAATTCTTCGTTTTGATCATACAGATCGGTACTATCAACGCGTAGATCTAGATCGATCCCTTCTTCAATATGAATGTGTAATTCGGTCTCGTCATAATCACATTGGTAAAAACCACGGATCGGCGGTAAAGCATCTTTGCTTTGACGTTCACCTTCAAATGATACTTTTTGACTTTGAGCATCACGTAACATCATCTTAACGTTAAAGTCTGACATCGTTGACATCTCAGCAAATACGTAGTAACCACGTGGGATACTCAACTTAACTGTCTTATCGTCTTCCATCAATGCGATCTTATTCATCTTTTCACCCTCCATAAATTAAAAAATAAAATAATTATCTAAAATTTTTTAGTGATTTAATTTTATCTTTTTATGTATTCTCGGGTCAATAAAAACACTTACATTCAACTCCGACTTAACTCAAACATAACCATTATTATGAAAACGTTAATTTATTTTTTATCCAACTTATACCACAATTAGCAAAAATTACGTCTATAGGGTAAAATGTAACTATAAATATGCAGTAAAGGCAGGTAATATTATGGTAACGATCAAACAAATCGCAGAAGAATCCGGCTTTTCACAAGCTACCGTCTCACGCCTCTTAAATGAAGATCCGACCTTATCCGTTTCCCCTGCCACTAAAAATAAGATCCTCACAGTGGCAAACAAGCTCGGCTATGGTAAACGCCAAAATAAATTTCTTATCTCACGTAAGATCGCACTTTTGACTAGTTTCACCGCTGAAGAAGAGCTGCAAGATGTTTATTTCAACACTTTAAAAGAACTTATCCTCGAACAAAGTAAAAATGCCAACTTAGCGATCGATATCTTCCATGATCTTGATCAGTTGATCGCTAAGGGCAAAAATTACGAAGGCTTTATCGGGATCGGGGCAGACGAACTTTCCCCGGAAAAGCTGGCTAAACTCCATGAAGTCACACCGATCGGGATCTTCTTAGATATCAATCCTTATCCAGATAAATTCGATTCCGTTCAACCCGACCTCTCCCAAACGATCTTAGACGCCTTAGACCTCTTACAGCGGGCTGGCAAAAAACGGATCGGTTTTATCGGCGGGGTCGGTTCGATCATGGGACAACACAACTATCGCCAAGATCCACGGGCTTTTGCCTTTGAAAACTGGGCTAAGCGTTTGAATATCTTTGATGAAAAAGATTATTTCGTCGGGGGCTCATTTACGACCTCAAATGGTTATGAGCTCGGCCAAAAAATCATTACTACTTTGGGCTCAGATCTCCCTGATGCCTTTATCGTCGCTTCTGATGCTTTAGCGATCGGCGTCTTACAAGCTTTCAATGAAGCTGGGATCCGTTTGCCCCATGATACTGCGATCATCAGTATCAATAACATCGAAGTCTCACAATACGTTTCACCACCATTGACGACTTACAGCATCGACCAAAAGGAACTCTGTCAGACCGCGATCAATTTATTATGTGATGCCTTAGAGCGTCCCGACCGTGCTAAGATCCATGCTTTCGTCAATACTGAATTAGTGATCCGTAAAAGTTTTACCTTATAAACCCTTAAAAATCGCATTCTATCAAGGATGTGATTTTTATTTTACTGTTTTTACGTAATTATTTTAGTAATATAGTTTACTTATTAAGTAAAAAGTTGTATGATGATTCCTGTAAACGATTACAGCTAGTTTTAGCTATTTGCTTAGCTTTTAGGGGGAACACCAATGGAAAAACATGCATCAAAATCATTTGTCTCCAAGTTCTCATTTGCAATGGGCAACTTGGGGCATGCAGCTTTTTACGGCTTACTGAGTAATTGGTTCATCGTCTTTGTTACGGCGGGCTTGTTCAGTGAACTAGCACCCGCGATCGCCAATAAATTGATCGCTTTGATCACCGGGCTGATCGTGGTGATCCGGATCATTGAGATCTTGATCGATCCACTGTTGGGAAACATTGTGGATAATACTAAGACTAGATGGGGCAAATTCAAACCATGGATCATTGCCGGTAACCTCGTCAGTGCTGTGATCTTAGTAATACTTTTTACTGGGATCTTTAACCTAGCCAATGTCAATTGGATCGCCTTTGCCGTATTATTTGTGATCTTGTTCATCACATTAGATGTCTTTTACTCATTTTCCGATGTTTCTTATTGGGGCATGGTACCAGCCTTGAGTGAAGACAGTAAAGAACGAGGCGTCTACACTGCCTTAGGAACTTTGACAGGTTCGATTGGTTGGAATGGTCTGACCGTCATCGTCGTACCTGTGGTGACCTATTTCACTTATGTTGCCACCGGAAAACACACCCAAGGCGCTCAAGGTTGGCTGGCATTTGCGATCATCATTTCGCTTTTAGCCGTTCTCTGTGCCTTTATCGTGGCTTGGGGAACTGAAGAAAAAGACAATCTGATCCGTAATGCTGCTAAGCAAAAAACGACGATCAAAGATGTCTTTGTCGGTCTAGCTAAGAACGATCAGATCCTTTGGGCTAGTTTGGCATACTTTATGTTCTCCTTTGCTAACGTGGTCACAAACGGTGTCTTATACTACTTCTTCAAGTTCGTCTTGGGTAAACCAGAGACCTTCAGTTTGGCAGGCTTTATTGCGATCATAGTCGGATTTATGACCTCACCTTTATATCCCGTCTTGAATAAGTTCATCCCGAGAAAGTGGCTCTTTTCTTTTGGACAATGTTGTATGATCACTTCATACTTGATCTTCATCTTTGCCCGTGAAAATATGGTCCTTTTAGTCATCGGGCTCGTCTTATTCAACATTACCTTTGCCCAACTCGTAACAGTTCTTACCTTGACTGATGCGATCGAATACGGTCAATTAAAGACCGGCGAACGTAACGAAGCGGTCGTCTTGGCGGTTCGGCCAATGATCGATAAATTGACAGGGGCCTTTTCCAATGGGATCGTCGGTTATATCGCAATCGCCGCTGGTATGACGGGTTCAGCTACTGCTGCGGATATGACTGCTAAAAACATCCGGACTTTTGAAAGTATGGCCTTTTACATTCCACTTGCTTTAGCGGTCTTAGCTTTGTTGATCTTTTTGACCAAGGTCAACTTGACTGAGAAAAAACACGCTGCGATCGTTGAGGAGCTCAAGGATAAATTAGCCGCTGGCGATGAGACTTTTGGACTTGAAGCTAAACCAGCTCCATTAACTGTCAGTGATACAACTAATGTCTTAGCTCCAGTCACTGGTTTTGCCAATGCTTTACCAAGTAAAGCTGCACCAGATTTTGATGCAACTGGTTTTGTGATCGATCCACTTGATACCAAAGTCTATGCTCCATTTGATGGCACAGTCCGCTTTACATTCTCCACTAAACATGCCTTAGGATTAGTTGCTGATAATGGACTAGAAGCGGTCATCCATGTGGGGATCGATACGGTCAAATTACGCGGTGAAGGTTTTGTGACACATTATACCGATGGTCAAACTGTAAAGGCTGGCGATCTATTGTTGGAATTTGATCCAGCTGCGATCAAAGATGCCGGTCTTAGCGATAATGTGATCGTCTTTTTCACACAGCCTAAACGCATCACCAATTTGAAACTCGATGTCGAACGCGAAGTGACCCACGGACAACTCCTCGCTCGGGTCACCATAAAACAAGGTTGATCTTTCAACCGCCTATTTTGTTATCCGTACGGCACTACCCGATTTTGCCGTGATCACCAGTTTTTGTATCAAACGCGATCGATAATAAAAAATGACTTGATGTGCTCCATCAAGTCATTTTTTATTTAAAGTGCATTTCTTCACGTAAAGCAGTATAGATCGGGCGCCCACCTAAAAGTGTATCAACTGTATAGGCGATAAACGTCACAAAGACTAACGGGAAAACTGACGCTAATGAGCCCGCCATCTCAGTCAATAAGACGATCGCCGTAAATGGGGCTTTTTCGATCGCTCCAAAATAGGCTGCCATCGAGATCAAGATCAGCCCTAAAACTTGGCTGTGCTCGAGCCATCCCGCACTTACACCCAACAAACCAGCAAAACATCCGATCACAGCACCTAAAGCCAAGATCGGCATAAAGATACCACCTGGGACCGAAGCACCATAGGATACCATGGAAAAAACAAACCGCACGATAAAGAAGAGCACAAGCAACTTCAAAAGCGCACGTGGATCAGTCGGCGTTAAACTCATGTCCGTCACGTAACTGATAAAATCATGACTTCCGCCTAAGAGTTTAGCATTCCACAAACCCAAGGGGATCGTCAATAATAACGGGATCAAGCTGTGATAACGTTGCGGTAAAAAGTTTAGCTTGCTATAAACATAGAGTTGCTCTAACAAAACATATTGATAAGCATATGCTAAGATACCGATAATAATACCCAAGATGAGCAAAAAGACATAATTAGGTGCTCCTTCAAAGGGTTTGATATACATTGCTAAACTAGGCTGTTGGCCCAATAAAACTAAGGTCATCAGATCTGCGCTCAAAGCAGCTGCTAAAGCCGTCAAGCAAACACGCGGTTTAAAAGTCGTTGTGATCTCTTCGACCATAAATAATACCCCAGCTAATGGTGCACTGAAGGCGGCTGCCAAGCCCGCTGCTACCCCAGCCAATAGCAAAGTCTGTTGATCTTTTTTAGAAGTTTTAAAAACATCAGCTGCCAACCCTTGTCCTACACAGGCTCCCATCTGAATACACGGGCCTTCACGTCCAAGAAATAACCCAGGACATATTGCTAACAAGCCACCCACAAATTTCCGCCACAAGATCTGCCACGGTGCATAACTATTTTGTCCCAGCAAGATTGCTTCGACCTGTGGGACCCCTGATCCAACCAAGTTAGTCAGATCATACTTGAGGAGCTTGCCTAACAACCAGCTGATCGCCACTAAAAATAGCGCGTAGACTAGCACATAACCCAGATGGCTTTCGAGATATGGATACCACCAAAATAATAATTGCAATGTGTGGTCGATGATCCACCGAAAACAACTGACGATCCCACCCGTGATCAGCCCCACGATCACACCTTGAAAGACTAAATTTAAATAGTCCATGGAAAATGGTCGCGCCAGTACATCCTTTGCTCTAGCTACCAAAGCATCACATCCCTTTAGATAAAATACTTTACCTATAATAACATTCTTAGCGCAGTTTATCACATGTTTAATCTTGTATTAAAAGCCTAGGATGCTTGATCTACCGTCCCTAACCTTACTATATCGTCCTAAATGAATACCTTTCCAAGATTAAAAACTAGAACAATATTTTTTGATTTTATAATCTTTATAGACCTTCTCAAGGCAATATGCGATAATTTTCTACGTTGTGCTATTTTAAAATAGCATTAGGTAAGATAAAGGGGATCTTTTAATTATGAAACATTGTGCCCTATATCTGGGCTATTTGATCGCGTTACTTGCACTCCTATTATTACTTTGGTGTGCCCACTATTCGTACACGCATACAGGAACACATCATTTCGTTGAGATCGGACTGGAAGATGATGCTTTTGACGATCCACACGATAGCAATTTTTCAGTTGAGTATAATTGATTCAAAAATAAAAGGGCTACTGGTAGCACCCAGTAGCCCTTTTATTGCTATTTGTGACTTTCGATATAGTTGAAAGCTTCTTGACCGGCGATACCACCATCGCCAACTGCAGTCGTGATCTGACGCAATGTCTTTTGCCGAACATCCCCGATCGCATAGACCCCAGGAATGCTTGTTTCCATCTTATCATTTGTCACGATCCAACCTTTATCATCCGTGATCCCAAGGCCTTGGAATGGAGCTGTCATTGGGATCGAACCGACATAGATAAAGACACCATCTGCTGGAATGATCGTCGTTTCACCTGTCTTGACATTTTTAGCTTTGACCCCAGTCACTTTTTGCTCGTCACCTTGGATCTCCTCAACTACAGTATCCCAAGTAAACTTGATCTTGTCATTTTTGAAAGCACGTTCTTGTAAGATCTTTTGAGCTCGTAAGCTATCACGCCGATGGACAACATTCACGCTTGAAGTAAGGTTGGCTAAATACATCCCTTCTTCGACCGCCGAGTCACCGCCACCGATCACAACAACATCACGGTTCTTATAAAAGGCACCATCGCAGACAGCACAGTATGATACACCGCGACCACCATATTGTTCTTCGCCTGGCACACCTAACTTGCGACTTTCTGAACCAGTAGCAATGATCACCACTGGAGCTTCTAATTCGCCACTATCGGTCTTAACGAGCTTCGTCTTTTCATCGAGCACTTCGATCTTTTCAACATTACCGTAGACAAATTCCGCACCAAAATTAGTTGCACTTTGATACATTTCTTCAGAAAGATCGGGACCCATGATCATTTTAAAGCCCGGGTAATTTTCGATCTCAGCTGTGTTGTTCATGTTACCACCATAAACACCACGATCAAGCATCGCTACTTTTAAATTTGCGCGTGACGCATAAAGCGCTGCGGTCATGCCGCCTGGTCCTGCACCGATCACGATCACATCATACTTATCTGCCATCTGCGTATCCTCCATTAATTAAGCTAAATGTTTTTCTAAAGCTTGTTTCAATTGGTCTTTCATATGGACACCAACTAATTGGTCCACAACTTGACCATCTTTTTTGATCAATAAAGTTGGGATCGACATGATACCAAATGCTTGAGCTGTCTTAGGGTTAGCATCAACATCTAACTTGCCGATCGTTACCTTGTCGCCCATTTCATCAGCTAATTGTTCGATGATCGGAGCTTGCATCCGACATGGACCACACCAAGTTGCCCAAAAGTCGATCAAGACAACACCATTATTTGTTTCTGTTTCAAAATTTTCATCTGTAAATACTTTGACCATTTTTATTACCTCACGATCATAAATCTATTCAACTAACCGATTGAATAACTAAACTATATCACGTTTTTTTATTTAACGCAACCATTTTGACTTACTTTTTTTCAGTGACCCAATCATAATAACTATGATTCAAGCTATATGCTTCATAGCCCTTAGCATGCAAAAGCCCTGTTGCTAGGTCAGCATACGTACAAAGCTTTCCGCGACAATACACGATGATCTCACGGTCTTGTGGTAAGAAGCTCAAATGTTCCTCTAACTGTTCAAATGGAATATTCAATGCGCCTTCGATGTGACCGGCTTGATACTCATCGGTAGGACGGACATCTAAAAATAGGGCATGGTCTTGTTGTTTAGCCTGTTTTAACGTGATCGTCAAGCTACCTGTCTTTTTAGCCAGATCAGCTTGCGTCTTTTCCAAACGCACCACACCAACTTGTTTTAAGCTACTTGCTAACTCTGCTACCTGAGATGAGGCCAGCGAGTAGACTACAAAATTTCCTTGTTTTCGGCGCTTGACTAGCCCGGCTTTAAATAAAACTTGCAAATGACGCGATGTATTTGCAATCGTCATCTGCGTCTCTGTAGCCAGTTTTTCGACGGTCTTTTCGCATTGCGTCAGTAATTCTAAGAGTTCTAAACGTCGCTCGCTCGAGAGACACTTACCGATCTTAGCTAGTTCAGTATAGAGTTTTGTCTTATATTCCTGTGCTTCGCTCGTTTTCATTAGCTCAAACTCCTATTCAATCTTTTCGTTGAATAGATTAACAAATAGCTTCCTTTTTGTCAATTCTCTCCCATAAATTTTCTATTTAAGGTTGATTTAGTAAAATACACCCATTTAGAACGAGCATAAGAAATTGCAAAATAATCCAGATTTATATTTCATTATTTTTTAAATGTAGTATAATATTCCTAAAATTAATATCTAATATGAATGATAACGTTTGGGGGAATAGCTTATGTTTAGTAAGATCGGTCAGTTAATTTTTGATAATGAAGCAGTTGCAAAGACGTCGGATTTCACAATGGGACTTGAGATCGAGATGCATCGGATCGATGATGCGGGCGACCTCAGTCAAGAGCCCTATCCAGCAGCAATCGGCGATGAAGCGACTAATCCTTGGATCACTACGGATTTCTTAGAAACAATGTCTGAGATCGTAACTCCACCAGCAGCGTATGCGCTCGATGCAATGCACTACCTGTATGGGATCAACAATATTTTACGAACATCCCTAGCCCCAGGTGAACTGCTGTGGCCACTTTCAATACCACCTAAATTACCAAAAGACACCAGCCATATTCGCTTAGCGCAGTGGGGTCCAGAAAAAGAAGCTTATCTCAAAGAGTGGGCCCGTCGCCACCGTTTTGCTGAAGGAACACCTTGTGGGGCACATATAAATTTAAGTATTGATCAACATCTGATCGACTTAGTTTTATAAAATTTTCCTGAGCGCTTTAAAAATGGGTTAGAAGCTAAAAACTATCTCTATGAGATCTTAGCCCAAGGTTTCATGCGTTATCGCTGGCTGATCACCTATCTTTTTGGTGCGAGTCCAATCGCTGAAAAAAATTACTTTGAAAATGACTTTAAGCTCGAGCATCCAGTTCGTAGCATTCGCCAAAGTTCACTTGGCTTTGGGACCAAATTTGCTGGTGACTATACTAGTGTGCAAGCTTATGTCGATCGGATCCAGTAAGGTGTTAAAGACAAAATCTTGATCAAAGATTACGAATTCCATGGTTCAGTCCGCTTTAAAGGTAATCCCGTTTTAAGTGAGCTCCCTAAGACTGGCGCCGAATATATCGAATTACGGATGCTAGATCTTGATCCAAGCAGTTCAGTGGGTATTAGAACTGATACTTTGCGCTTTATTAGCTTACTGGCTAGCTATCTGATCATGACACCTGCACTAAAACCAAATGAAGTCAATCGTGTGCTTGAAAATGCCGATCGCATGAATGAAGAAGTTACCAGTGAAGATCCACGTAGTATTTGTAAATATCAAAACAAAGCCCGAGCATTGATCAAAAGTTTAGAGCGTTATGCTAATCGGATCCAACTTGGTCCTGAATATCAAGAGATCTTAGATGATTTAGAAGATCGGGTCGAGAACCCTTTGACGACGCCAAGTGCGCGCCTCTTAAATTATGTCAAAGACGATTCCTTAGAATAATATGCTTTACGGCGGGTGCGTCGCTATCAACGAGCAGCCCAAGAGTCGATCATTAAGTTCGAGGGCTTTGAAGATCGACAATATACAGCGGCTGAATTAAAAGAAGCGCTCTTCCCTGGTAACTGGGATCCTGATCTACGTCGGAGTTAATCTTTGCTTTATTTGTAAGAATAATATATGATTTCCTTGGAAGGACAAATGCGGGGGGATCAATTATTCAAACATTTTTTGTAACCGCTAACAAAATCCAAGAAAGGAGAAACTATATTTCTTCCTAATAACATAAACCGTTATGTTATTCCGCATTTAATATAGTGACACAAAAATATGAAGGCCGTTTCAGTTAAGGACTCTGGAGGTGGGATCGAAATTTCAGAACGCGCTATTCCAACACTCAAACAAGGTGAAGCTTTAGTAAAAATGGAGTATTGTGGTGTTTGTCATACTGACTTACACGTAGCCAATGGGGATTTTGGCAAAGTTCCTGGGCGGATCTTAGGCCATGAGGGGATCGGGATCGTCACTGAAGTTGCGGATGATGTAACTTCGCTCAAGGTCGGTGATCGCGTAAGTATTGCCTGGTTCTTCAAAGGCTGTGGTTACTGTGAATACTGTACCATAGGTCGTGAAACACTTTGCCGTAACGTACAAAATGCGGGTTACTCAGTTGATGGGGGGCATGAGTGAATACGCTGTCGTTGTAGCAGATTATGCCGTCAAAGTACCCGAGGGACTCGATCCAGCACAAGCCAGTTCTGTTACTTGTGCTGGGGTAACAACTTATAAAGCACTCAAAGAAGCCGATGCAGCCCCTGGTAAATGGATCACGATCTACGGCGCTGGTGGTTTAGGTAACTTAGCTGTTCAATACGCTAAAAAGGTCTTTAACGCTAAAGTCGTTGCCATTGATATCAACGATGACAAGTTAGCTTTAGCCAAAGAATCCGGTGCTGATATCATTATCAATGCTAAAGATACTCCTAATGGTGCCGAAAAGATCCAAGAATTAACTGGTGGCTGCCATGGAGCTGTCGTAACCGCCGTTTCTAAAATTGCTTTCAATCAAGCTGTTGAAAGTTTACGCGCTGGCGGGACAGTTGTTGCGGTCGGCTTACCATCTGAATATATGGAACTAAGTATCGTTAAAACCGTTTTAGATGGTATCAAAGTTGTCGGTTCATTAGTTGGAACAAGAAAAGATCTAGCTGAAGCCTTTGACTTTGCTACTCAAGGCCTAGTTGTACCAGTTGTTCAAAAACGTCCGGTCCAAGATGCACCAGAAATTTTTGAAGAAATGGAAGCTGGCAAGATCAACGGTCGTATGGTGCTTGATTTCACTGAATAAAATAATATAGCTCCACAAAAATAGCTCACTGGATGACCAGCGAGCTATTTTTAGTTATTCTTATTATTTTTTTCAGCAACTTTAGCTGCACGTTTGATCAGATCAGCAAAAATATTTTGTGAGTCCTGATAATGCTTGTAGGTATTTTCAGGATGCCACTGTAAGCCCAAAATTTGATCGTTTTCAAGCGATTCGATCGCCTCGGCTACTCCATCATCGGCTTTAGCCACAACGCGTAAAGATGGTGCGATATCCTTTAAAGCTTGATGATGCCGGGAATTGATATACGGGCGTTTTCCAACGAGTCCATAGAGGCGACTATCCGTGAGCACATTTGCATGATGAGACGGAAAATTCCCGGGTGCATCTTGCGAATGCTTAACATAGATATCTTTATTTTCCGAAAGATCTTGATAAAGCGTACCACCTAGACCAACATTTATCAGTTGCATACCACGACAGATCCCTAAAATAGCTTTACCTTTTTCAACTGATCGTTTTAGTAATGCAATTTCAAAAATATCACGTTTGCGGTAAGTCATCCCCAACTTCAAATGAGGTTCTTCCCCAAAAAAGGTTGGATCAACATCAAATTCCCCCGCAAAAACGATCCCATCAAACAGGTCGATATAATCATCCACAAACTTAGGATCAACACTTGGCAAAATAACTGGGGCTCCCCCTGATTTAACGATCGCTTCGATCGCTGGTCGTGGTGCAAATGGCGCATTGCGCTCATTGATCACATTAGTTGCTTCGATCAAAGTGTCTGCTGGTATGGCAATTCTTGGTCGCATGAAATTTCCCCCTTAAAATTACGTTATGAGAAAAATATCACATTTATGATTTTAAGTAAAGTTAAAAGTCTTAAAAAATTTAAATCACTCTACCAATGATCAAGTCTTAGGTTACCGTTTGGCCCATTTTCAACTTTAACAAATGGTAAATAAGCTAAGGCATACTCGATCTGTCCTTGATCTCTAACATAACAACTACCTTGGTCACGTAAGTCACACATTGCCAATTGGACTTCATAAGGCGTTAAACTAGAACTACGTTGTAAAATATCTTCTACTTGTGCCAATTCATTAAAGTTAAACATCCTACTCATCCTTTCTTATCAGTTGTTGATCGCCTCTTGATCTAGATTTTCTTGCACATCAAATTGTGGTTCAAGTTCTTCGCTTGATCGCACTTTAAGACTTGTCTCCGTAGTTTCATTAGTTTGTCTAAGCTCAAGATCATCATGTAAAAAATTACCTTCAAAAAAGAAGAGTAATGCAAGTAAGATAATTGCTATAATAATGCCCAAAATATTTAAGTAACCGCTCTCATTTAAACGTTGCTTGATCGGTCGTCTAATGGGCTGATCAGGTCGTTTTTTCATTGTTACCGCTAGATAAATGTATAGGGCGCAAATCCATGCACAGAAAGAATATCGTTTCCCTTTTTTAACTATAAACCTTATTAACTACTACAATGACCAGCTATACATTTACCTTTCTCTGATCATTTTAACTACAAACTTATTATATCATTATAATGATTTAAAATAGTAATTTTTTGTTTTGCTCTACTTAATCTGAATATACAAAAAAAGCCATACCCTAAAAGTATGACCTTTACGTGATCGGGAAAACAGGATTCGAACCTGCGACCCCCTGGTCCCAAACCAGGTGCTCTACCAAGCTGAGCTATTTCCCGATAAAAAATGCACCCAGCAGGAGTCGAACCTGCAACCTTCTGATTCGTAGTCAGACACTCTATCCAGTTGCGCTATGGGTGCATAATATGAATATTCAATTAATGCCGAGGACCGGAATCGAACCGGTACGGTGATCACTCACCGCAGGATTTTAAGTCCTGTGCGTCTGCCAGTTCCGCCACCCCGGCGTGATACACTGATCACAAGCGGAAGACGGGATTCGAACCCGCGACCCCCACCATGGCAAGGTGGTGTTCTACCACTGAACTACTTCCGCATTAATGGTGCCGACTAGAGGATTCGAACCTCCGACCCTCTGATTACAAATCAGATGCTCTGCCAGCTGAGCTAAGTCGGCGTAAAAAAAATGGTGCGGGTGAAGGGACTTGAACCCCCACGTCATAAGACACTAGAACCTAAATCTAGCGCGTCTGCCAATTCCGCCACACCCGCAAAATCGACGAAATGAGTCGTGACAGGCTCGAACTGTCGACCCTCTGATTAAAAGTCAGATGCTCTACCGACTGAGCTAACGACTCATGATGGAGGATACAGGGCTCGAACCTGTGACCCTCTGCTTGTAAGGCAGACGCTCTCCCAACTGAGCTAATCCTCCATAATGATAGCGTGGCAACTTCCTACCCTCGCAAGGGGCGATCCCCTAACTACTATCGGCGTTACAAAGCTTAACTTCTGTGTTCG
>NZ_JBCOAR010000010.1:0-82960 GCF_040226755.1 Ligilactobacillus sp. RTP31139st1_D10_RTP31139_211217 | reverse complement strand
TTATTGCTCTTATCACTTAGATAAGAGACCCTGCACATTTGCTTATCGAAACTTTGTTCAGTTTTCAAAGATCTACTTAATTGATTTACCTAACCGATACAATCAACATAATTATTATATCATATCTGATTTTCGTTGTCAATAACTTTTTAAATTATTTTTCCAACGTCGTAATCAGACGACTTATTTATCTTATCAAAACCATTAATCAATGTCAATAAGAAAATAATTTTTTGTTATGCTGTAACAAATCAGCTTAAATATAATATCATGATTTTCAAGATGATGTCAACATCTTTTTTATATTATATTTTTAAGCAACTGCTCTGCATCAGCAACTTTTATAGTATACCAACATCTATCAAGAAACGTCAATAACTTTTTTAGATTTTTTTGAATATATTCAAAAATTTTTTCCTAATACTAAAATATAACCTTATCTCTCTTTACTATTCCTATAGCACATTCTCAAAAAAGAGCCTGTGACATCGCTTTTTTATACCAAAACATTTACACCCAAGATCAACTTAGCAGACAACAAAAAAACGCTCCGATGCGTATTTTGCATCGGAGCGTTTTTCCTATTAGCTATACGGAACTACTTGTGTTGTTTTACACGCTTTTGCCTAAACTATTTCAGTTCAGGAGCGTCTGTTTCGTATAGGTTTTCAGTTGAATTGCCATTATTTTGCTGCAAGACACTCGTTGGTTTATCCTTTTGTGCCTGTTTGAGCTGTTTTAGGCCTTCTGAATACTTATAGTTGTATTTAGTCTTATCGGTCGCCTTAAAGCCTGCAGGTGTGTAGAAACGCAACAGATCGCCTGTGATGATCTTATCGGAAAGTGATAACTCTTCATCAACGTATTCTGTCTGTGCTTTAACTTGTGCCTTTTGCTCGGCCGTCAAACTATCTGTAACATCTTCACCCTTGTCATTATAGATCGTACTTCCGATCTTGGTAAATGTAGGTGAAACAAAGTCACCATTTCTAAAGGCAACTGTTTGATTACGATCCTTAGCCAATAAATCATTACCTAATTGGATCGTATCCGTATTCTTGATCCCCAAAAGGTCTAATAAGGTCGGCATAACGTCGATCTCACCGCCATAAGTATGATCGACTCCGCCCTTGATCCCATTAACATGGATCATGAATGGAACCTTTTGGAACTGTGCTAGATCATAACTATCCACGCTCTTCTTACCAAGTAATTGCGCGATCGCCTTTTTATGGTTATTTGAGATGCCATAATGGTCACCATAAACAACGATCATCGAATTATCATAGAGACCTGCTTTTTTCAAATAACTGATAAATTCGCCAAAAGCATCATCTAAGTACTTGGCTGTTTGAACATAACCGTCAACCGTGCTATCACCTGTTGTCGTCTTTTCGATCGTTTGATTTTGCTTATCAAGTTCGTATGGATAGTGGTTTGTGACCGTGATCAACTTTGCATAGAACGGTTGCGGTAACTGTTCGATGTACTTAACCGACTGTTGTAAGAACAGTTTATCCTTCAAACCATATCCGATACTATAGTTAGACTTATTCTTGTAGTAGTCTTCACTAAAGAAATATTGATATCCCCAAGACTTATAGGTATTATCGCGATTCCAAAAACTACCAACATCTCCGTGAAATGCCGCTGTTGTATAGCCTTGTTGGTCCATAATAGCTGGCATCGCTTGGAAGGTATTATTGGTACCATAAGAGGTCATAACTGACCCTGATGGTAAACCAAAGAGTGATGTTTCTAACATCGTTTCAGCATCAGAAGTCTTCCCTTGTCCTACTTGGTGGTAGAAATTATCAAAGGAGATCGTGCTTTGATCGCTATAAAATTGATTGATATTTGGCGTTACTTCCTTACCATTAACTTTATAGTTGATCATAAATTGTTGGAAACTTTCCAAATGGAAAACAAAAACATTCTTACCTTTTGCTTTACCATAGTATTCTGGATTGACTGTTGTTTTGTTTTTTTCCAAAAACTTCAAGACCTGATCCATATCACTACTACTTGCACCAGCTCTTGTAGCACTTTCCTTATGCGTTTGGTAAGCGTTATAAGCAGCATAGAAGTTAATACCTAAATATTTAACAATATAGTTATTGTCAAATGTACGTGTCAGCAGTTGTGGGCGGTTCTTTTCGGCTAAACCTAGATTAGCTGCAAACAAAACACATGATAACAGTGTGACTCCGATCGGATAGCGGAACTTGACTGGTCGTGTATCGATTTTGATGACCTTAAATACCAATAGTAATGTCAAAATGATCACATCTACAAAGACCCATAAGTCACTAAGATGTAAGATCTCGCCAATACTTAACGATAAATTATTTGAAACTGATCCTGAAGACTTAATAATCCCCATCGATAGGAAATCAGAAAACTCCCGATAGTACAAAATATTGGCAAAAAGCCATAATGAGGCGATCAAATCGACGATCATCATGATCCAATAGGACTTCTTACCTCTAAAATAAAGGGCGATGCCTAAAAGTAATAAACCTGCTGGGAGCGGATTTAACAAGAGTAAGAAGCGTTGCATGCTGTCATTGATCCCTAAGCTGAACTTATTAACATAAACAGCATACGTTTTAATCCAAAGTAATACCAGAGTTAAAATAAAAAACCCTGTGCGCGTATTCAGCCCATCACGGACTTTCTTTAGCACTGAACGCATCTAATTGCCTCCAATAATTAAGTAGTATTTAATTGTCTATGCGTCAAATTATAGTTTAATATCCTATGAAAAAGATAGTCATTCCACAAGATTTAAAGATATTTTAAAATTAGTCGTTTAATAAGTCGTAGATCTCCATCGCTGCTAGATCGATATCATCAAAATCGAACTTTTGATGTGTTGCTAATTCTTCTAATTCAAAAGTTTGTGTTGCAGGATCGTATGTTACGAATCCTCTTTCTTGTCCTTCACGTTCAAAACGACGTGATTGAACTTCATTTGTGTCTGCTTTCATCATCGCATCTAGTCTTTCGATAATTGCCACAAGTTGTGAATTTTCCATAGATATAAATCTCCTCTTCATTTAAGTAGATCATGGGCCTACTTTTGATATACCTTAGCAAATTATATACTAACACACCAAATATAATGAAACAATTCAAAAAAGTTGAAGATTTTAGGATATTCTTCTCTTTAATCTTGTTTTGAATATTTATCTGGCTTGATCACTAAGGCTACCATGCCACCAAACATCCCTAAGTAGTAAGTGATGATCCGCCAAATTATCATTGCCAAGACCAGCTTGCTCCCGCTGTTGACAAAGGCCGAAAAAATCAGTGAAAAACTGTATTCGGCCCCTCCAGCTCCTCCAGGGATCGGGAATAGTGAGATCACCATCACGATCAAAACGTGAAGCGTCATTACCGTCAACAATTCAGCATGTTCGACCCGTAAAGCCAACAGGATAAAAAACGGGATGATGTAATAGAAAAATAGTTGGACCAAATTGATCAAACTAATTTTGAACAACAAGCGGTAGTTAGCTTTCAATTGTAAGCTCTCCCGATAAAAGTTATCGATCTTTTCATTGATCAACTTATCATATTTTTCATAACGTTCTGGAGCTAAAAAACGTTTAAAAGGGTGCAAGCATAGATTTGTTATCTTCTTAGTAAAGTCATACCAATACATTATCAACAACAAACCTAAGATCACTGCCAAATGGATCAAAAAGCCAAAGATCAACAGTAATCCCATAACATGCAATTTATCAGCGATCAAATGAAATCCTAAAAATAAACAAACAATGAAATTTAAAACGATCATCGATTGATACACCACAAATTTCATCAATAAGATCGAGGTCGCACGTCCAGCATCTACCCCAGATTGCAACAAGGCAAATAACTGCGCTGGCTGTCCGCCTGAAGCAAACGGGGTGATCCCGTTAAACAAAGCTTCGATCAACGGGATCCGCAACGAATCCTTAAAAGAATAAGTCGGGAACTGTCTTTTCAGCAATTCTTTGACTACAAAGCCCTCGCAACAAATCGACAGCGCCATACATAACACGGCTACTGCGATCCACCACCAATTAAGATGTGTGATATCACCAACTAAGTCATGATAGGAGATCCCTTGAACAGAATAAAAAAAGATCCCGCCCCCGATCAATATCATTACCAAGAGGGCTAATTTATTTTTCTTTGACATCACACTTTCCCCGCTTGCTTTTTATAGTAATCTAACCAGATCAAAGCCAGGCGATCTTCTGAATAAAATTTAGCTGCTGCTTTAGCCCGCTCACGCAATTTAGCCAATACATCTGGATCTTTGGCTAACTCTTTGAGCTTTTTTTCCATCTCATCGATATCAGCACAACCAGCATAATAACCCGCGATCACACCTTCATAAAGCTCGAGTTCACGTAAGACAACGGGTGTCTCACAGCTAAATGCTTCCAGCACACTCATTGGGAACAGTTCATTGTATGATGGTAACAAGAAAACATCAGCCAAGTTGTAATACTCACACATTTCAGTTCGTTCGACGATCCCCGGAAAATGTAAATTCTTAGGTGGATCGTCGACGACCTTTTTCAACTCTGCATAGCCATCAGTGATCATTCCAAACGAAAAGCCTCCGACCCAAACGAATTCGAATTCAGGATTGCGCTTAGCCAGCTCGATAAAATCAAAGACGCCTTTTCTTTCCTGGATCTGCCCAACACCGACGATCAAAAATTTATCGGTAGGCAACTTTTTTTCCACACGTAACTGCTTTTTGGCCTCACTAGCGATCGGATGAAATTCCTTTTTAGATACAAAATTAGGAATATAAGTTATCTTCTCACGAGCGATCCCATAAGCTTCCAGTTTAGGAATAAAAGTCGGATTAACAACGACTAGGGCATCCATCCGCTTATAAAAAGCGATCACATAGCGATACAATACTTTACGTGCGATCCACGGTAACTTGAGACTTCCCTCCAGTGTTTCTGGCAAAAAGTGAACGTAACCCACTTTTTTGCCCCGACGTTTGGAAAAAGTCGAAAAGAAAAACTTTAAGTCGATCGTGTGATAGTGACTGATATCAGCTGGACCAAACTCATTGATCGTGATCGCCAACTGCTCAGGATAGTATTTTTCTAGCAACTTTATCAGTTCGGTATATGCACTGCCCACCCCTTGGCCTTTGACCTTAGTTGCCGACGAATACATGTGAACATTTAACATTAGAAAACTCCTTTTAGCTGTGTTCTTTTGAGTAGGTGGTTTGACTCAACTCCAGATAGTGTTCCTTACTGCGTTCATAAAATTGTAAGATCTTTTCACCAAACTCATCAGCTGAGATCTCTTTTAACTTCTGTTGTAACGGTTTAGGATCTTGATATTTGGCTGGCTTCGTCAAATATTCAACTACTAACTCAACAAATTCTTGTAAAGTCTCAAAATTTGCACCGATCGTCCGATCACTTAGAAGTTCAGCCGTGTATGGGCTTTTCGAGGAGACCACTTTAGTCCCAGCTGCCAACGCCTCGATATACGTTAGTCCTTGCGACTCTGAGACCGAAGTTGAAACAAATAGATCAGCGGCATGATAAAACTCACTCACTTGAGTATTGTCCACTTCACCTGTAAAGATGATATCTTCGGTCAATTCGAGTTCTTTTACTTGATCTTGCAATGATTCTTTAGCTGGGCCATCACCTACGATCAACAATTTGACCCCTGGGACTTGAGCTTTGATCGCAGGAAAACTAGCTACCATACGATCGATATCTTTTTCAAAGGCCAAACGACTCAACGTTAATAACAAAGGCGCATCTTCAGCTATCCCATAGTGTTTTCGAACATTATTTTCACTAGCAACTTTAAAACGCGTCAGATCGACCCCTGTAGGAATAACAGTGATCGGTTCTTTGACACCATAACGAGTCAACGTCTCTAAGACCCGTTCACTTGGTGCCACGACCCCACTCATTTTTTCGCAAAATGAACAAGTCATCAAGCGTACATGGGATGGTTTCAATAATTTCCCTTTAGCCACGTAATGCAAATAATCTTCATACATCGTATGGTAAGTATGAACACACGGGATCTTTAGCGCTTTAGCTACAAATTTCCCGATCAAGCCCATTGAAAATTCAGTTTGCGTATGAACAATATCTAGATTTAATTCCTTAGCTACTTGATAAGACTGAAACAGCCCTCTAACAGCGATGCGTCTATCGGTAAAAGAAATAAACGGAATGCTAGCAAAGCGAAATACATTGCGCTCATAGACATTTTTCTCGACATCAGGATCAGTAGTCGTAAAGATATAGACCGTATGTCCTTTTTGTTCTAATTGGGAACGCAAAGTATCGATCGATGTCGCAACTCCGCTGACTTGCGGAAAATACGTATCTGTAAATATGCCGATATTCACAAGCACCTTTCCTCCTCAACTTTTTATCAGTTTTAATTATATGGTTTTAACTATTCCTTTGCAATGCTCTCACTGATGCGAAGAGCAAAAAAATACTATTCTTAATATTTTAACATTTCTCGACTGATTTTAGACAAAAAGAGACCAGAAATCTCTTTCCGGTCTCTTCTCTTTAAGATAAGTTGATCAAATTTTACTTCGTGTATTCAGCTACTAAAGCTTCAACTTCTTCAGTTGTTTCGCAATCTTCAACTGCTTTTTGAGCTAATTCTTGCATCTTAACTGAATCAAGTTTCTTCAACAAGCTACGTGTCTTCAAGATCGAAGTTGCACTCATTGAGAATTCATCTAAGCCTAAACCAAGCAACAATGGCACAGCAACTTGATCGCCAGCCATTTCACCACACATACCAGTCCACTTGCCTTCTTTATGAGAAGCATCAATGATGTTCTTGATCAAACGCAAGATAGATGGGTTATATGGTTGGTAAAGGTAAGATACACGTTCGTTACCACGGTCAGCTGCCATCGAGTATTGGATCAAGTCATTGGTTCCGATACTAAAGAAATCAGCGTACTTAGCTAACTTGTCTGCGATCATTGCAGCAGCAGGAATCTCCATCATCATTCCGACTTCGATATCGTCAGAAACTGGGATACCTTCTTTAACTAACTTAGCTTTTTCTTCTTCAAAGATTGCCTTAGCATCTTTGAATTCCTTGACAGTAGCGATCATTGGGAACATGATAGCCAAACGTCCATAGTGAGAAGCACGTAACAACGCACGCAATTGAGTACGGAAGATATCTTGGCGATCTAACGAGATACGGATCGCACGGTAACCCAAGAATGGGTTTTCTTCTTCTGGTAGTGGTAGGTAAGGAAGATCTTTATCCCCACCGATATCCATTGTACGTACAACAACTTGTTTGCCGTCCATGCCTTCAACTGCTTCTTTATAAGCTTCGAATTGTTCTTCTTCTGTTGGAAGCTCACTTGCATCCATGTATAAGAATTCAGAACGGAACAAGCCAACTGCTTCTGCCCCATTGTCAACAGCACCTGTAACATCCTTAGGTGTACCAATATTAGCCCCTAAGATAACTTCTTTGCCGTCTTTGGAAACAGATTTAGCATCTTTTAATTGTTGCCATTCAGCCTTTTGAGCTTTGAAATCAGCAGCTTTTTGTTCATATTCAGCCAATTGTTCGGCAGTTGGATCAACAACTGCATCCCCAGCAATACCATCAATAATGACCATATCGCCTTCTTTGATCTCAGTCGTTGCTGAGCCAGAACCTACAACTGCAGGGATCTCAAGCGTTCTTGACATGATAGCCGAGTGCGATGTCCGCCCACCGATATCAGTGATAAAGCCCTTAACAAAATTGCGGTCTAACTGTGCTGTATCAGATGGTGTCAAGTCATGCGCTACGATCACGACTTCTTCGTTGATCAAAGCTGGGTTAGGTAAAGTTACACCCAACAAATGACTCATAACACGCTTAGTTACGTCACGAATATCACCTGCACGTTCTTGCATGTAAGCATTGTCTGTCATACCTTCAAACATGGAGATAAACATGTCGGTCACGCTCTTCAACGCAGCTTCAGCATTAACTTTTTCATTCTTGATTTGATTTTCGATTTGACCAATCATTTCAGGGTCAGCCAAGATCGTCAAGTGCGCTTCAAAAACTTCAGCTTCTTCAGCACCTAAGTTTTGGGCAGCTTTTTGCTTGATAGCTTCAAGCTCACTCTTGGAGGCTGCAACAGCATCATCTAAACGCTTAATCTCAGCTTCTGGATCAGAGATGCTGGTTTCAGAAAATGAAAGGTCAGGTTGCACGAGCATGTAGGCTTTTGCGGCTGCAATTCCGTCACTAGCTGCGATACCCTTCAACATTTTCGTCATTATTCAGCAAGTCCTTCCTTTGTCATTGTTTCTGTGATAGCAGCGATTGCTTCTGCTTCATCAGCACCATCAGCAGAGATCACAACGTCAGCGTTTTGACCTACACCTAATGACATAACACCCATGATAGATTTCAAGTTTACTGATTTACCTTGATATTCTAAAGTAATATCTGAGTTAAATTTACTTGCAGCTTGCACCAAAAGTGTAGCTGGGCGTGCGTGAATACCTGTTTCTGCGATTACGTGAAATTCTTTCTTTTCCATTGTGGATCATGCTCCTTTAAATATAAATAAGATTTGTGCAACAATTAGTAAACAAATTGATTACAGCTGCAAAAGAATTCGTTTACATTAGCGATTACACTAAGTATTGCACCTGCTATAAAAAGATAATACCATGAATTATTTATCAAGACAAGGCATCACTCTTAAACATTTTGATAATATGTCAAAAAAAATTTATTTATCATTTTTATGATAATGATAGATAACTCCGCCGCCACGTTTAGCTGTGCCGACTACATTTTTCCGATAATTATAATTTAGTAAAATTTTTTGAAAATCCATAAATTCAGCGGTTTCGATCTCAAATTCTGTGATCTCACCTGCATGCAAGCGATCTAATAGAGCTTGATAATCTTTTTCCATCCTGCTACCCCCTCTCGCACATTTTTAAATTATACCATCTACCGATTTTTTTGCTTGCACTTAAGATAAAAATTTGTATAATAAAGCTACAAAGGTCAAAGTTGGTCAAACTAATTTTGACATTAAATTTTACCGGAAAGGTCGTGAATAGCTATGTTATGCCAAAATTGTCAGCAAAACCAAGCTACGCTACATTTAACAACAAACATCAACGGTCGCCAAACTTCGATCGATCTTTGTCCTAACTGCTATCGCGCTTTGAAAAATCAAAGTCAACTACCTCCATCTTTAGATGATATCTTCCAAGATTCCTTTGGTAGTGACCCATTCGCTGATTTCTTCAAAGAGATTAACCAACAAAATCAACAGCGCCATACACCCGCACAAGAACCGCCAACAAAAGCCGGTGATAATGGGGATAACGGTAGCATTTTAGATAAATATGGGCTCGATCTCACTGCCCAAGCTAAAGCGGGCCAGATTGACCCCGTCATTGGGCGTGACCGCGAGATAAAACGTGTAACTGAGATCTTGAATCGTCGCACTAAAAACAATCCTGTTCTTACTGGTGAAGCCGGCGTTGGTAAAACTGCAGTGGTCGAAGGGCTTGCCCAAAAGATCGTTGACGGCGATGTTCCACAAAAACTATTGAATAAAAAAGTCATCCGCCTAGACGTTGTTTCCTTAGTCCAAGGGACCGGGATCCGCGGTCAATTTGAACAACGCATGCAAGAATTAATGGATGAATTGAAACAAAAACAAGATATCATCCTCTTTATCGACGAGATCCATGAGATCGTTGGCGCTGGGAACGCTGAGGGTGGCATGGATGCTGGTAACGTCTTAAAACCAGCTCTAGCTCGAGGTGAATTTCAACTCGTCGGGGCTACTACTTTAAACGAATTTCGGACGATCGAAAAAGATGCTGCCTTAGCGCGGCGTCTACAACCCGTTCAAGTCGAAGAACCATCTAAAGAAGAAGCTTTAGCGATCTTACTCGGCCTGCGCGCTAAATATGAAAGCTATCATCAAGTTGCTTATACTGATGAAGCTCTTGAAAGTGCGATCCAGCTTTCGACACGTTACATTCAGGACCGCTATTTGCCGGATAAAGCGATCGACCTCTTAGATGAAGCCGGCTCGCGTAAAAATCTAGCCTTGCAAGCCTTTGATCCAAGCGAAGTCAAAGCTAAGATAACCCAAGCTCAGGCAAACAAAAAAGCTGCTTTAGACCAAGAAGATTACGAAAAAGCAGCATTTTACCGCGATCAAGTCGCTAAACTAGAAGAACACTTAACGGCTAAACCCCAAGCTAAAAGCGAAGTTACCGCCCAAGACATGGAAAAGATCGTCGAAGAAATGACCTCCATCCCTGTCGGCGAACTCAAACAAAAAGAGCAAGCGCAATTACAAACCTTAGCGCAAACACTTAAGCAGAATGTTATCGGCCAAGACCGCGCCGTTGATAAAGTTGCCCGCTCGATCAGACGTAATCGGATCGGCTTTAATAAATCGGGCCGGCCGATTGGTTCATTTCTGTTTGTCGGTCCTACAGGGGTCGGTAAAACGGAAGCAGCTAAACAACTGGCTTTAGAATTATTCGGGACGACCGAAGCAATGATCCGCTTTGACATGAGCGAATATATGGAAAAATTCTCCGTCTCCAAATTGATCGGTTCGCCTCCAGGTTACGTTGGTTATGAAGAAGCTGGTCAATTGACCGAACAAGTTCGGCGCCATCCATATAGCTTGATCTTATTAGATGAGATCGAAAAAGCTCATCCCGATGTCATGCATATGTTCTTACAGATCTTAGATGATGGTCGCTTGACTGATTCACAAGGTAAGACTGTCAGCTTTAAAGATACGATCATCATCATGACAAGTAACGCTGGTTCAGGTGATCCGATCGTCAACGTTGGCTTTGGCACGACGGAAAGCACACCTAACTCTGTGGTCGATAAATTGACTAAATACTTTAAACCAGAATTCTTGAACCGTTTTGATGATATTATCGAGTTCAATGCTTTGACTAAAGAAAATCTTGACCAGATCGTTGAGTTGATGCTCGAAAAAGTCGACCAAACGCTCCAAGAAAATGGAATGTCACTTAAAGTTTCGACCAAAGCTCGCCAGAAATTAGTCGAATTGGGCTATGATCCTAAGATGGGTGCGCGTCCATTACGCCGTACGATCCAAGACCAGATCGAAGACAAAGTGACCGACTTTTACCTTGACCATCCCCAAGTTAAAGACTTTTACGCCGACCTGACCGACGATACGATCGTGATCAGCGAAGCAAACGTCACTGAATAATTCAACAAACTGGGAGTTTTTTTACCAACTTCCCAGTTTTTTATTTTCAACATTTTTGTCAGATAGTTTATAATAGATATATAGAATTGGTAATTTGAAGCATACATTTTACTTCAAAAATTTTACTATATTTAGCAAAGGGGGAAATCAACATGCAACTGATCGATGTTACCAACAGCTACTCACGCATGATCCAACATGAATTAGTTAAATCACCAGTTCATTTCATCAAAGTATATACCTTAGGGAATTCAAAAGTCGTCTATAAGAAAAAACATGCTTTTTCTGAGATCGTGATCTCAAATAAAATTCGCCGGATCACCCCTAAAGAAATTGAATTTGTCAAAACTAAGCTTTTAAAAGACCGTGCCGACGCTGCGACTGTTACTACTCAAGGAAACTTAGTGGAAATAAATTTGGAGAACTAAGACCTAGAAACCTCGTAAGCTACCTTACGGGGTTTTTTATTATTAAGTACTAAAAAAATTTAGATTACCTAGTAATAATTTTGTGCAATCATTTTAGAGATACGTTATAATTGACGTGATACTGATACGAGGGAGGCGAGTTCAAGTTGGCACCGAAAAGACAAAAAAAGACAAAACATCCAAATAATGAAAAACACCGGTCACGCTTTGCTAAGCGTTCTAAGATCGAAATAGCTCCGGTCAAAGAAGCATTGCTCGAGGAACGACCAGAGATCGAGATCGAAAAAACTGCGCCAGCTCAGCAACCTATCGCCCCGGCGCCACCACTAAAAAAAGAAGCAGAGATCGTATTAGACCAAAAACAAGCGGTCACAACTAAAAATGAGATCAAGAAAAAAGCCACTACACAGGATTCAACTGTTATCTTGATCTTCCAAGATGAAGATAAGACATTCTTAGCTTCACCGCAGATCATCTCGGGTAAGCGCCACGAACCGATCAAATTTAGATTCAAAGATTTTGAAGGCTACAATTTGATCCGTGTTGATGGTTTTACGAGTGATTTTGTCTTGCCTTACGCTGCGATCACCTTTACCTATCGTAAAAAAGATGCTGGTAACATTTGGATCTTTTGCCAAGATATCGATGATCGCCGGTTCTTGCAAAAGCCAACTTTTGTTAAGGGAAAAGTCGGTGATGAGTTTTCCCTTTCATCACCTGCGATCCGCAACTACACTCTCTTACGGGCTCGCGGTTTGACACATGGGGCCTTTACTTATGATCAACAGGCTGTTACCTATTTCTATCGCCGGGACAGTTGGAAAGATGTTGATTATACCCCGCATTATCTAAAATTCAAGCAGTCCCTACCTTGCTTAG
Organism: Ligilactobacillus sp. RTP31139st1_D10_RTP31139_211217; assembly: GCF_040226755.1. Lineage (NCBI taxonomy): Bacteria > Bacillati > Bacillota > Bacilli > Lactobacillales > Lactobacillaceae > Ligilactobacillus > Ligilactobacillus sp. RTP31139st1_D10_RTP31139_211217. The sequence goes on along the minus strand of NZ_JBCOAR010000010.1, from coordinate 70,366 downwards.
ATGCTCCTGATGGGCAAGTGACCGATGTGATCTTAGCTAAAGATACCATTTGGCAAACTTTTGAAACGATCATTACCGATAACGATCAACGTTGGTATTGCTTAGGCGGCAGTATTTGGATCAAATATGATGCCGAATTGATGACAATGTTGGATAAAAAGCCAGCTGTGATCAGCGACCGTGATACCCTTGATATTGATCTCCCACGCTCGATCGATCTGCGCCATAATGCGATGATCGACTTTATCCCAGATGGTGAACTCGTCCTATACGATAAACCATTCGGCCAAAAAGTCGGGTTGATCAGAAATGGTCAGATCGTAACCTTGACAGGCCGGATCAGAGTGGATGGAATGCTTTGGTTTGAAGTCAATGGTCTTGGGTGGACGATCCGTGAATATCTAAACTTGGATCCGTAAAATAACTATACTAAAAAGCTCAGAACTGACAGTTGAGATGTAGATCTCAACTATCAGTTCTGAGCTTTTATTATTTAATTAGCGCTTATCTATGTGAGATCATAGTTTTGCCGTTAATTTTACATCAGGATACTTATCTTTGAACCATCTTTCGGAAAATTCATTTTCAAAAAGAAATAGGGGCGCACCTTGACGATCTTTAACGAGCAAGTTTCTTGAACTCGACATCTTTTCATCTAATTGTTCTGGGTCGATCCAACGGGCGATCTTATTACCCATTGGTGTCATAACGACTTCAGAATTGTATTCATTTGCCATTCTAAATTGGAAAACTTCAAACTGCAATTGACCGACCGCACCTAAAATATAATCACCGGTGCTATAACTTTGATAGAGCTGAACTGCCCCTTCTTGCACCAATTGTTGGATCCCTTTATGGAATGACTTTTGCTTCATCACGTTCTTGGCTGTCACACGTGCGAATAATTCTGGCGTAAATTGTGGTAATTTTTCAAATTCGATCGCCTTTTTACCCGTATAGATCGTATCCCCTATCTGGAAATTCCCCGTGTCATACAACCCAATGATATCTCCGGCTACAGCAGTTTCAACTGTTTCACGTGTATCAGCCATGAATTGAGTCGAATTAGAGAGACGGATCTTTTTGCCTGTTCGGTTCAAGAAAACATCCATTCCGCGGTCAAATTCACCCGAACAGATCCGGACAAAGGCGATCCGGTCACGGTGGTTAGGGTTCATATTAGCTTGGATCTTAAAAATAAAGCCCGAGAAGGTCGGATCAGCTGGTTCGATCTCACCGCCAGCTTGGGTCTTATGCGCAGCTGGTGCAGGCGCGAATTGAAGATATGCATCTAAAAATGTTTTGACCCCAAAATTCGTCAAAGCCGAACCAAAGAAGACTGGTGTCAATTGACCATTTGCGATCTTTTCTTCGTCGAATTCATTGCCGGCATCCTTGACCAATTCAACTTCTTCTAAAACTTGTTGGTAGATACTATCTTCTTTTAACGGATCATCACCTTTGATCTCGCCATTTTCATCGAGTTCAAGGAATTTTTGTCCATCGGTTTCTGAGCGGTAAAGTTCGATCCGATCGTTATAGATATCATAGATCCCCTTAAGACCTTTACCCATCCCGATCGGCCAATTCATCGCATAGGCATCGATCCCTAAAACTTCTTCAAGTTCGGCAGTCAATTCTAAAGGTTCCCGGCCATCACGGTCTAATTTGTTGATAAATGTAAAGATCGGGATCCCCCGCATTTTACAAATTTGGAAAAGTTTCTTAGTTTGGGGCTCGATCCCTTTAGCCGAGTCGATCACCATCACGGCTGAATCGACCGCCATCAATGTTCGATACGTGTCTTCGGAAAAGTCCTCGTGCCCAGGGGTATCAAGGATATTAACGCGTTTGCCTGCATAATCGAATTGCATGACCGAACTCGTAACTGAGATCCCACGTTTCTTTTCGATCTCCATCCAGTCAGATTTAGCAAAATTACCACTCTTTTTAGCTTTAACTGTCCCAGCTTGGCGAACGACGCCCCCAAATAAAAGTAATTGTTCTGTGATCGTTGTCTTACCCGCGTCAGGGTGAGAAATGATCGCAAATGTCCGTCTTTTTTCAACGGCTTGTTTTAGTTCATCTGTTTTCATATTTACCTCACAATTAAATTCTATATCAGCTTTTGGCTAACTTCTCTAAATGTCACATATTATCTTACTTTAAAAAAAGGTCGGTTTCAACACTTAGTTAAAACCGACCTTTACTATATAATCAATTTTTTTGATCTTCTTTTGGATTCAACGCTCTAAACTTACGCCAACCTGAAAGCTCAGGTGGGATCACTGCTAAAACTTGCGTGATCCGAGCATCATCAACGATCTCAACTGTTTTCAACACTAAACCATCATCTTCGGTGACCGTCAAGACTTCATCGTCATCCGGGATCTTCCCTGTTTTAGCGATAATATAACCCGCAACGGTATCGATATCATCCATTTCAAGCTTCGTCCCAAATTCATCATTGAATTCTGTCAAAGTCATTTTCCCTTGGACGATAAATTCATTTTCAGCCACTTGCTCGATCAATTTATCGGGTTCATCGGATTCATCTTCGATCTCACCGACGATCTCTTCTAAAATATCTTCTAAAGTCGTCAAACCTACGACCCCACCATATTCATCTAATAGGATGGCCATTTGGTTTTGTGTTTTTTGCATCTGCAAGAGCAACTCATCGACTGGCATTGTTTCTGGTACAAAGAACGCTGGATGCATCACCTGTCGGATCGTTAGCCGCTCAAAGCCATAACGCCGCGCCCGCTTTAACACGTTTTTGATATGCACGATCCCAACGATATTGTCTTTATCTTCATGATAGACTGGGATCCGCGAATAGTCCATTTCTAAAATACTGTCGATATTCCGATCATTATCATTTGTGATATCGATCATGAACGTATCGATCCGTGGTACCATAACTTCCCGTGCCGTTTTGTCGTGTAAAGATAAGACACCATTTATCATCTCAAAATCAGTCGTATCCAATTCACTTTCTTCACGCTGCCGTTGAATATTTTCTACGATCGTTTCAAAAGACATCTCTGTTGGCTCGTTGATCTGACCTCTTTGCTGAACTAATGCAACTATCTTAGTAAGTGGCCATAAGATCACATTTTCAAGTTTGAGTAACCACCCTAACTTTTGGCACAATAAGCCACTATTTTCGACTGTCACTTTGCTAGCCAGGCCAAATTCTAGCCCGATCAAGCCCAAAACTAAGACGATCAAGGCTACGAGCCCCCAAGTACCTCTGACGATCTGCGTTATACTAGCCATAGCTAAGAAGCCAAATGCGATCTTGCTTAAATAGGCTGCGATCCAGCTGTTAGCCCGATAATTTAGGCTATCTTTTTGGGCATCGGTGCTCTGACGCAATGCCTGCTCCCCAATTACATTTAAGCTAAATACAACGACCGCGATCAATGCGATCATTCCCCATAACAGGGGCTGTCCAGGATCTGATCCCATACATAAATCACCTTTTCTTAATTAATTTTATTTCGGTACATAAAGTGTTTCACCAGCTGTTAGATCAACACTTGAACCTAAATTATTCAATTCTTGAATTTTTTCGACTGTAGTTGCATATTTTGCAGCTAAAGACTCGAGCGTATCACCATCAGCCACATTGATCGTTTGCGCATCGGCTTGGGCTGAAGATAAGCTAGCGGCACTTTCGCTGCTTGCTTTAGCTGCGCTCTCACTACTTGCCTTAGCTGCACTTTCTGAGCTGGCTGCAGCTTGTTTACTTGCTTCTTCTTGTTTACGTTGACTCTCTTCTGCCGCTTTTTGAGCACTCTCACTCGCTGCTTTTTGGCTAGCTTCTTTAGCACTTAACGCTTTAGTTTTGCTTTCACTTAAAGAAGCAGCCTTTTTTTGTGAACTTACTTTAGCGATACTTGCTGAATTTCCCTTAGCTTTCGTTGCATTAGAAGCTTGGGTCTTTTGGTACCAAAAAACGCCACCAAAGACGAGCACTACTAACGCTAATAAAGCAAGGATCACTTTAGAATTGACACGTTTAGCTGGTTTATCTGTCTGCGTGGCTTTTTCGCGTTGTACAGGGTCGTTACCGCGTTCAACAAAAAATTCCTTACGCATCCGAGGCTCATCTTTGCGCGTATAACCATGCTTGAATTGTTCACTCTTGAACACTTCATAAACCTTATTGATGTCAAAGTTGACCTGTTCTGCCTGTTTTTCTGCTAAGTAGTCATTTTTTTCAGGTAAGGTCAAATTAGCGATCCATTCACAAGCATATTCATACTGTCTGACCACTTCTGTTGTTGCCCCAAAATCTTGTAAGACACCAAATTGTAAAAGTGCCGCACGTTCACAAAGCGTCTCGATGATAACTGGACGCACTTCAGAAACGATAAATGTAACACCGGTATCCTTTAATTGTTGGATCTTTTGCACGGCTTTAAAGTAGAAGTTCCGGTCGACTGGGGATAAAACTTCATCTAAAATTACTAATTCTGGATCAATGAATAATACGATACTCAAAGCTAACCGAGCATACATCCCCGTCGAATATTCTTTGACTGGACGATACAATAATTCACCGATCTCAGAAAAGTTGATGATCCCGTTAGTATAATGGTTACCCTTAAATTCATCAATGTCAGCCTGAGCGATCGCTTGACGAATATTTTCAAGCCCCGTCTTTTCGGGGTCTAAACTCGTACAAGAAGCATAGGATCTTTTGGCCTTAGTCGTGATAAAACCCGTTGTTTGTTTATCTTTTTGGCCCAAGATCTTCATCAAAGCCACCTTGCCCGAGCCGTTATCACCGATCACACCGACCGCTTCACCATCATTTACAGCTAGGTCGATCCCACGTAATTCCCAAAAGTTTTTTACATCGTGTTTTTCTTTTTTATCTAAGAGCAACGGCACGCTCTTAGTAATATATTTGATTTCTATTTTTGCCATACTCTCTCACCAATTACCTTATCAAATTAAGCTAGTTTCAATAGTACAAAATTGCTTTCCTAGCGTCAACTAGAAAGCTGAGCGAATACAAAATTTGCACTAAAACATGTGTTTCTACTATAATATTAAGGTTAGTTGCTATTTTACGCAACTCTGACCCTAGACTAATGGAGACGGTAGTAAACAAAATTAGGAAAGGAAAAGCTATATTTGACCAGATCCTATATAGCAGCTTTGCCAACTTGAAAAAACTCTATCGTAAATATCAAAACTTCTTTTCTTATACCTTCTTTGGGACTTTAGCTAGTGCTATCAATGTTATCTTATTCCATATCTTGGAAAAAGATCTTGGTTTCAACTACTTACTCGCTAATTGTCTTGCTTATATCGTTGCGATCATTTTTACCTTCGTAACTAATAAACATTGGGTCTTTGCTTCTAAAAATACGACCTTGAAACAGACGCTCCAAGAATTTGTTTCATTTTGTAATGTTCGGCTCTTCTCGTTTATCTTGGATCTTGGGCTGATGTTTACCGGTGTGCAACTCTTAGCGCTCTATAAAGATCTGGCCAAAATACTCGATCAACTCATCTGTGGTATTTTGAATTACTTCTTTAGTAAATGGTTCATCTTCAAAACGACCGCCAAGATCTTACCCAAAGAAGTCGATGAAGAATAACTAAGCTATACTAAAAGATCCGCCCCAAACATCGGGGCGGATCTTTTCCTGTTTATTTTCGTTTTCCGATAACTTCAGATTTACTATCGCGAGTCATCAAACTCCCGATCTCTTCTTTGATATCAGCTTTATTATACAAAACGTTGTAGATAGCTTCTGTGATCGGCATTTCAATATGCTCTTCACGTGAAAGATCATAGGCTGCCTTCGCAGTATTGATCCCTTCAATGACCATGCCCATGTCTTCAATAACTTCATCAAGCGGCTTGCCTTGACCAAGTTGATCACCACAGCGCCAGTTTCTAGAGTGCACTGAGGTACATGTCACGATCAAGTCACCAACACCAGAAAGACCCATAAATGTCAATGGACTTGCTCCATAAGCCATGCCTAAACGGGCAACTTCGGCTAACCCGCGTGTCATCAAGGCCGCTTTAGCATCATCCCCATAGCCTAGGCCATGTAAGATACCAGCCCCGATCGCGATGACGTTCTTGAAGGCGGCCCCAGTTTCAACACCGACTACATCGTTATTGGTATAGATCCGTAAGTAGTTATTAGTAAACATGTCTTGGACTTGCTCAGCTGCTTTTTCTTCTTCACTAGCAGCTGTGATCAAGGTGATATCATGTCGCGCAACTTCTTCGGCATGACTTGGACCAGACAAGACAACGATGCTTGAGCAATAACGATCCGTCAATTCTTCGTGGATGATCTCAGAGATCCGTTTATGCGTACCGATCTCTAACCCCTTGCTGGCATGGATCACCATTGGACGTTGTTTTAACTTAGCTAAAACTTCTTTGACTTGTTTAGCCACCAAGCGTGTTACTTTAGTTGGTACAACAAATAAAATTGCATCGGTATCAGTTAAAGCTTCTTCCAAGTCTGTCGTTGCCCGTAGTTTTTCTGAATACTTAAAGCCAGGCATATATTGTTCATTTGTATGCTTTTCATTAAGCTCTGCCGCCTGTTCGACAACGTTTGTGTAAAGTGTGACATCATGTCCATTTTCAATTAAAACGCTCGCAAGAGTACTACCCCACGAACCGGCACCTAATACTGCTATTTTTTTTGTCATAAAATATACATCCCTACTTATAAGATATTTTCAATACAATTTCAAAATACCACAAATCGTGGTCCCTGGCAACTTAGACACTTAGGCATCTGTGTCGCTGTTTTGGAGTTTGATAATGTCATAAACATACGTCACAACGACCTTTGAGACCGCATAAAGTGGGATCGCCAAGATCATACCTAATAGACCAGCAATATTTCCAGCTGCTAATAAGATCATGATGATCGTCAACGGATGGATATCTAACGACTTACCGATCACGTTTGGATAAACGAGATTACCGTCGATCTGTTGGACGACCACACAGACAACGATCACTAAGATAACTTCTTTAAATGACATTGAAAGTGCGATAAAGATCGCTGGCACCAGTCCGATATACGGTCCAAGATACGGAATAATATTCGTGATCCCCGCAAACATGCCGATCAAAAGTGCATATGGGATCCCGACCAAGCCATAGCCGATCGCTGAAAATGTTCCGACAAACAAACACTCGATCACTTGACCCGAAATATATTTAGCGATCGTATCACTCATTTTTACCAAGAGATCCCCGATAACATCAGCTTGTTTAGCTGGTAACATGCGTTTGATATTTGGCAAAAGTTTCGGTCCGTCTTTCAACATGTAAAAGAGCACAAACGGAACCGTTACGATCGTCATTGTGATACTTGTCACCGCGCCGATCATTGAACCCAAACTCGAGGTCAATGAACCCATAAAGTTCTTCAAGATACCATTGAGTGAATCTTTGATATTATTGATATATTCGGTCAGATCGATATTGTCGGCCCAATCTGGGCGTTTAGAATTACGCGCTAATTCAGTTAAGTATACTTGAAGCTCACTTAAATACTTAGGTGTCCGTGCGACTAATTGTTCGACCTGTGTCGTTAATTTAGGAACTAAATACGCAACTGTCAAGCCGATCAAGGCAAAGAACAAGAGAAAGACGATCGTCACTGCCCAAGTGCGCCCGATCTTAAACTTTTTATACTGGACTTTAGTAAGTAAATTGACCAAAGGGTTCAGCGCATAAAATAAGAACCCGGCGATCAATACCGGCGCAAAGATCGTTGAAATGAAGATCCCGATCGGTTGAAAGATAAAACCTATCTGGGTACAAATAAAGATCAACAATGCGACCAATAACAACTCAAGTGACCAATACATCAAACGATAACGTCTTTTTTTATTAAACATAATTTTTCCTTTCTGTTTCTTTTGGTCTCCCCACCTTTGGATATAAAAAAAGGGACTGCGACTTCTATCACAGCCCCAAATGGTTATAAACAGGCAATTACTGCCGGCGCGACAATTCTAAATAGCGATTATACCAAATCTCGACATATTCTTTTGAGAACGGTCCCTTGCCGTGTTCGATCCAATCGACTAGAGTCTTAACATTGTGCTTTAATATCAGATCTGTTTTAGCCGGATATTTCCATCTAGCACTGTGTTCAGCATACTCGTCTACATCGAGTAACCGTTTTTCACCATTAGGAAATACTTTTACATCCAGATCGTAATCTATATATTTGAGAGCTTCCTTATCTAAAACCATCGGTGAGGCTAGATTGCAGTAGTAGGAAACCCCGTTATCACGAATCATCGCCACAATGTTAAACCAGTAGTGCTTATGGAAATAAACCAGAGCTGGTTCACGGGTGACCCAACGCCTTCCATCAGCTTCTGTAACTAAAGTGTGATCATTACATCCGATCAAAGCATTTTCACTTGTCTTGAGTACCATCGTATCGCGCCATGTCCGATGTAGGCTGCCATCGTGTTTATAACTCTTGATCGTAATAAACTCGCCTTCCTTTGGCCCATTTGAATGACGCATATAACTTCCTGCTTTCTATAAACAAGGGTGTAGTTACACCAATATCATTTCAATTATACCAAAGATTGCAGAAAATGCCTATGACAATATAACTGGGACCAAAATTCTTCGAGCACTATTTTTTACTAGGCGCGTTTAACTAATTTAACGACTGCTTCAGCCCGCGCTGTTTGTGGAAACATATCGACCGAGCGAATATATTCAACACGATAAGCTTGGGTCAACGCCACTAGATCACGCGCTAAAGTCGAAGGATTACATGAAACATAGACAAACTTAGCTGGACGATATTTTAAGATCGCCTTGATCAAAGCGTCATCTAGACCGGTTCGTGGGGGATCGACGACTAAAGCATCAAAGCTAAATCCTTCTTTGATCCATTTTGGAATGACGTTCTCGGCTTTACCGGTCGTATAAACAGCTTGACGCCCAGCTTTTTTGGCATTTAGTTGCGCATCGGCCACGGCTTCGGGCACAATGTCCATTCCTCGGATTTCTTTAGCATCCTTACCCACATATAATCCGATCGTACCTACACCACAATAAGCATCGACCAAAGTCTCATTTGGTGATAATTCTAAAGCTTCTTTGACTTCATCGTATAAGACCTTAGTTTGGAGGGGATTCATTTGGAAAAAGGCACGCGCTGACAATTCAAAACTAACATCGCCCAATTTTTCAGTGATACTTTCTTTTCCCATCAATAATTGTGTTTCTTCGCCCCAGATCAAAGAGGTCTTTTGCGGATTGATATTTTGCATCACCGATACTACTTCTGGTAATAACTGCTTGATCTCAGGCAACAGTTCATTTTTGCGGGGCAATTGCGCTGTTCGGGTTATGAAAACCAGTTGCGCTTCTCCCGTCGCAAAGGATTCCCGGACGACTAAAGTTTTAACTGTCCCTTGATCCTTGCGTTCATCGTAGATCGGGACTTGCCATTTCTCTAGTAGCTTTCGAACAGTATTTATCACTTTCATCGTCAATTCACGTTGCGTCGCAAAAGTCGGTAGGTCAACTAAAATATGGCTATTTTCTTTATATAAGCCAGCAATGACTTGCCTTGCTTTATTTTTACGCACCTGAAATTGAGCTTTATTGCGGTAGTGATAAGGATCAGCCATTCCTAAAGTCGGCCGAAGCTCATATTCTTTATAACCAGCTGGCCGATACTTAGCTAAAGCCTGAGCGATCACATCTCGTTTAAATTCCAATTGAGCTGGATAAGCTAAATGTTCAAGTTCGATCCCCCCAACATCATATTTATCCACTGGTTGGACGCGATCTGGACTTTTTTGTTTGATCTTTAACAAGCGCGCCTTGGCATATTTTTCTTTAGCTTCTGTCACACTCGCTAAGACGACTTCTCCTGGTAAAGCTTTAGGAATAAAGACGATCTTTCGCTTATAATATCCGATCCCCTCACCATTTATGCCTAAACGCTTGATCGTCACAACAATTTTTTGGTCTTTTTTCAATCTGACCCCAGAGGCCATTTTGGGCTTTACTCGTTTCACACTAAAATTCCTTCCATTTTTTATCTTTGAAATTATAACACATTAAGCTAAGATAGTAGTAACATCATTAGAAAAGAGGAAAATTGATGGCTAAAAAAATCACTGCGATTGTAACACAAAAGAAAGCCGGACGTTTCAACATCTATTTAGACGGTAAATACGCTTTTCCCGTCAGCGAAGATGTTTTGATCAAATATCGTCTCGCTAAGGGCCTCGAACTTGATGAAGAAATGATCGAGCGCTTACAACAAGCCGACTTGCTCTCTAAGGCCTACAATAAAGCTTTAGATCATCTCAGCTATCAATTGCGCACCAAAAAAGAGATCCAGACCTATTTAACTAAACTTGAGGTCCCTGAAAATGACCAAGATCAGATCATTTCCAAGTTAGTCGAACTAAATCTCTTAGATGACTTGACCTATGCTAAAAGTTACGTCCGCACAGCGGCTAAGACAACGGATAAAGGACCGTTTGTGATCGCACAAAAGCTTAAACAAAAAGGGGTAGCTGAAGAATTTATCAATGAGGCTCTCACCGAATTTAGTCTCGAGCAGCAAGTCCAGACTGCATTTAAGCTAGCTGAAAAATTTGTCGCTAAAAATAAAAAACTGGCCTTTCAAACTTTAAAAAATAAACTCTATCAACACCTTGCAACTAAAGGGTTTAGCAGTGAGACCATTAGTTTGGTGCTCGAAGAATTAGCCCTTGAAAAAGATGATACGCTTCAGCTTGAGGCTCTACGTGAACAAGGCGCTAAACTTTTACGGCGTTATCAACGTTATCCCGAACCAGAACGTTCATTTAAATTAAAACAAGCCCTTTATCGTAAAGGCTTTTCCTTGAGTGAGATCGAAGGCTATCTAGCTGAATTGACCGCAGAATAAATTAAATGCCAGCTGCTAAAACGGCTGGCATTTAATTTATTTAGAGCCACGTTTCCAATTAAAGAAACGCTTGACTGAACTATCATTGAAGTGATCTAAGGTCCGTTTAGACCGGATCGTACCGTATTTGCGCTCTTCCAAAGTAGCATTGATAACTGCTCCGACCATGATCACTAAAGCACTGTAATTCATCCAAAACAGCAATACGATAAAGGTCCCGATCGTTCCATAACTCAAGACCGACCGCGCAAAATAACGTACATAGATACTAAAGCCTTGGGTCAAGAGCATCCATCCTAGCGTCGAAAATAAAGCTCCGACCCAAAGATAGCGTAAATGGACTTTCGCATTTGGGACTAACAGGTACAATAAACACATGATCAAAAAGATCCCTAAAAGTGTCGTTGGCCATTTCAATTGGGTAAAAGTCGTCAACCAATCCAAGGGCAACCCAAAGATCGGGATGAGATATTCTAAAACTAATTGCCCAAAACTGTATACGATAAAGGCGATCACCAACAGCGCTCCGATAAAGATCGTGATCAAAAATGATAAGATCCGCTGGGTAAAGATCCCCTGATCATTTCCGACTCCAAATGCTTCATTGAAAGCTTTCTTTAAGGCATTTATCCCTCGACTAGCCGCCCAAACGGAGATGACCCCACTGACTGAAGCGACCCCACCTGAAGAACCATTGCTCAAAAAAGTTTCTAATAAGGGTTCCAGCGTAGTATAGACCGCCTTCGGAACTGCCATTTCTAAATAGGGTAAGATCTCACTTGCTTTGATATGCAATAATGGCAAAATATTTCCGATAAAAATGACCATCGGAAAGATCGCAACTAAGGTATAATACGCGATCACGATCGCAGTATTACTGATATTAGCGCGTTTAAAATTTTTACTCGCAATTTTGTAGAAAGCATCCAACTCTTGTTTGACTGTCTTAAATTCCATTACATCCTCATTTACTCTGTTGCAGCACTACGCGTTGACGTCTGTTGTTCTTGCATTGGAACTTTAAGCGTCACGCCCGCAGCTACCCGTGAACTTTCAAGATCGTTCAACTCTATTAGTTCTTGGACCATTGTATTGTACTTAGCTGCGATCGTTGAGAGATAGTCCCCTGACTGGACAGTATACGTACCATAATTAGAATTAGAACTTGAACGCTCACTTTCACTAGCTTTTTTCACAGTTGAGCTTTGGCTTGGATCTGCTTTAACAGACTCTTTATCCACTACTTTTGCTTCTTCTTTTGTCGAAGAACCATATTTTTTAGCCGCCAGTGCTCGTTGCTTGTCATATTCTGCTTTTTGCAACTTTTCATTATCACCAAAAGCACTAACTAATCTACTATGGACCGTCTCATTTTTCCATGCAATAACACATACTAATAATACAACTAGCACAGCCGCCCCTATTTTCAATACTAACGCTAAACCACGTCGACTGCGTTTGTCGTGATGATGTCTACGTGTCATCTAAAATTCCTCCCCTTAGCTGAAATTAAAAAAGCTGGGATCAGCCCCAGCTTTTTTCGACTATTTAAGTGTCTTGCCTAATTCTTTGATATATTCTTTCAATTCAGCTTGTACTTCTGGGTGGCGCAAACCAAATTGGATCGAAGTCTTAAGATAGCCAAACTTGTAACCAACATCGTAACGTTGACCCTTGAACTCGTGTGCAAATACGCGTTGGATCTTGTTCAAGCGATCGATCGCATCTGTCAATTGGATCTCGTTACCAGCGCCTGGTTCTTGAGTTTCAAGCATCGTAAAGATCTCTGGGGTCAATAAGTAACGCCCAATGATCGCCAAATCAGATGGAGCCTTATCAACATCTGGTTTTTCAACGAATTGTTTAACATCGTATAAGCCAGGTTTGGTTTCCGAAGTTGGATCAATGACACCATACTTGTTGACTTCTTCGTGTGGCACTTTCATGACAGCTAAAGTTGAAGCATGTGTTTCATCGTAGCGATTCATCAATTGTTTTGTCAATGGCACTTTGTCTTCCATGATATCATCACCGAGCATGACCACAAATGGCTCATTGCCCACAAAGTCTTTGGCCATTAAAACTGCATCACCCAAGCCACGTGGATGTGATTGGCGGATAAAGTACAAGTTGATATCAGTCGTTTGTTCGACTAGACGTAACAACTCAGTCTTACCCTTTTCCTTTAAGTTTTGTTCCAATTCAGGAACTGAATCGAAGTGGTCTTCGATCGGACGTTTACCTTTACCGGTCACGACCAAGATATCTTCGATCCCAGATTTTTTAGCTTCTTCAACGATATATTGGATCGTTGGTTTATCGATGATTGGCAGCATTTCTTTAGCCAAAGCCTTAGTTGCAGGCAAAAATCGTGTCCCTAAACCAGCGGCAGGAATAACTGCTTTTCTTACTTTCATTTAATAATACCTCTTTAAAATTTTCTACGTCCCACTATAGTCACAATGGTAACGCTTGAGCATTCCAAATTTAATTATACCAGTGTTACCCAGATTTACAAGCTATAACACAATTCGAAAAATTACGCCTCACTCTACTATCTCTTTTAACAGCCCACTATGGATGGTAGAGATATTTTGCATCAATATCTGGATCTTGTGAGGTCAAGATCTTAGGACCATCCTTAGTGATCACGATCGTATGCTCATATTGGCAAGACAAACTACCATCAGCAGTCCGAGCGACCCAACCATCTGGATCGCTCATATCAGCCCGCCAGTCACCGATATTGACCATCGGTTCGATCGTGATCGTCATCCCTTCACGCAATCTAACGCCCTTACCTGCTTCACCATAATGCGGTACATTTGGACTTTCATGCATTGTTGGCCCGATCCCGTGACCGATGAATTCACGAACGTCGCCATAACCATTTTCTTCCTCAACGTATTTTTGGATCGCAGCCCCGATATCGCCGATCCGGTTACCGACTTTTGCTTGGTCGATCCCAAGATACATCGCTTTTTTTGTCACTTCCATCAAGCGTTCAACTTCTGGTGTTGCTTTGCCCACTACATAACTCCAGCAAGAATCACTAAACGCTCCATGATAGTCCACTACTGTATCGACTTTTACCAAATCGCCTTCTTTTAAGATCAAGTTCTTACGTGGGAAGCCATGACAGATCTCATCATTGACACTGACACAAGTTGCATATTCATACCCTTCAAACCCGATCTGAGCAGCAACTGCATCGTGTTCTTTAAAATACTTTCTAGCAAATTCTTCAATATCCCAACTCGAGATCCCCGGTTTGATGATGTCGCGCAAGCCTACATGCATCCCCGCTAGGATCGCACCAGACTTTGCCATTGCTTCGATCTCGCGTGGTGATTTTAATGTGATCATATATATCTAAATTCCCTTCATAAAATTCTTTGACCCTTTCATTATACCTTTATCATTTGAGTTTTTAAATATCTTATCCTTTCTGGGAAAATATTTGTTATCAATTTTGGTATAATAGTCCTTGTAACTAAACATTAAATATGAAAGAAGGATAATTTTATGGCTACAGCTAAAGTTGTCTTTGCCACGATCACTGGCAACAATGAAGATATTGCAGATATTATCGCACAAGCACTCGAAGAAAAAGGAATGGACGTCGAAGTCGAAGAGATCTCACAAGCCGATCCAGCTGATTTCGAAGAGGTCGATCTCTGTGTGGTCTGCCCCTATACTTACGATGAAGGTTCACTTCCTGATGAAGGGATCGATTTTTACGAAGAACTAGCCGATGTCGATCTAACTGGCAAAGTTTACGGTGTGGCTGGCTCTGGCGATACTTTCTACGGTGAATATTTTGGCTTGGCAGTCGATAAATTTGGACAAGCTTTAGAAAATGCTGGGGCTAAACAAGGAGCTCAAAACGTCAAGATCAATTTAGCACCCGATAGTGACGAAGATATCAAACGTTTGGATGATTTTGCCGCAGCTTTAGCTCAAGCTGTCAATGCTTAAAGTTAGATCCATGACAAAAACTGATCTGAGGTGACTGCTTTGAATTTTTCCTTTGAGAAAAAACAGTTAAAACATCTGTATTTGACCTATACTTTGGCCTTCTTACTGGTTTCATTTTTTGTCTATGGAACTTATTTGATCACTGGACACGCCTTGATCTGGCATTTAGATGGTGCTAATCAACATCTGCCTTTACTAGAACAATACCGCGAGCTGGTCTTAAACTTTTTCAAAGATCCTAGTCAGGGGATAACTCAATGGGCGTGGAACTTTGGCTTGGGAAGTGATGCTTTTCAAGTCTATTCCTACTATAATATTGGAGATATTTTCACCTATATCGCTTTGCTATTCCCTAAAAGTCAGCTGGCTTTAGCTTTTCAATTGACGATCATCTTGCGGTTATACTGTGCGGGATTGGCCTTTTGTTATCTAGCTAAGCATTTTGACTTTGGACGTTGGACGATCGTTGCCGGAGCATTGGTCTATCTTTTTAATGCCTTTTTGCTCTATTCAAATGTCGCGCAACCCTTCTTTACGACCCCGTTTATCCTCTTTCCACTGATAATCGTGGCGTTAGAAGCAGTTTTGCAAAAACGTTCTTACTTACCTTTGATCCTCGTTTTTACTTGGATGCTGATCAGTAGCTTTTACTTTGCCTATGTCTTAGGGATCGGAGCCATGCTCTACTTGGTATTACGCTTTTGGACACACTATCGTCGGCTCTATCAGCCAAAAGATATTTTCCGGGTCATCTTCAATTTAGGCCTGGTGACACTGACCAGTTTGTTGTGTGCCAGTATCATGCTCATCCCTGAGATCTTGGCTGTTAAAAACTCGACTCGTTCAGGGGGCGCATTTGCTAATGGCTTGACGTTTTATCCCCCCTATTACTACTTAGCACTGCCAAGTCAGCTGATCAATGGAGCTAACCGTGATTTTTACTTTTGGAGCGCGCTAGGATTTGCTAGCTTGGCGTTTTTTGCGCTCGTTTATATCGTATGTGAACGCAAAAAATATCCGCTATTATTTGGGAGCTTTTTGCTGAGTTTTATCATGTTGCTCTTTCCATTTTTCGGCGCAGTTTTTAACGGGATGCTTGCACCGTCAAATCGGTGGACTTTGCTAACATGTTTACCGATGGCCTTAGCAGTTTGTTGCTTGATAAAAAATAGCCACAAGCTCACACAAAAGAGCTTAAAAAGCTTTACGTATAGCCTACTGATCTATGTAGCCTATATTGGCGTGACTTATCTATTCCAAAATGATGAAAAACTCTTCATCCCGGTCGTCTTTTTATTTATCTTTTGGAGTATTTTGATCGCTTCAAACATGCCCAAGATCCGCTCAAAATTACCAGCCCACCTATTATTATGGGCCTTGATCGCTAATGTCTGCTTTAATGCTATCTACTTTGAAGCACCCTATAACGGTGGCTATGCGACCGAAATGTTACCCGCTGGTGCCTATAAGACTTTAAAAAATGAGCGTTTCTTTGGTTTAGACAAAGCGTTGCCCGATCCGCAAACTGATTTTTACCGGATCTCGACTTTGAGCAAGAATTATGAATTGGGTTCAGATTACCATCTCTACAATGTTTTAGGTTCTAAACTCTATTCGATCAATTCATACTACTCACTTCAAACTAAGTCCTTAGGCGATTTTTCAAATGTGATGCAAAACTCACAGTATGAAGCTAATATTCCCTTGGGCCAAGTTTCTGACCGAACAGTATTGAATAATTTCTTAGGCGTCCGCTATCTGTTTGCCTTGCTCAACCAGCCTAACGCTAATAAAATCCCTTATGGTTATGAGCTGGCTAAGACGACCCAAAAGCTCACTGATCCAAATGGAAATAGTAAAAAAGATCAACAAACTTTGCTCTATCAAACAAAAAATGCTTTTCCACTGTTGTATCTCCAGTCTAAAGCGATCGCTACTTCGACTGCTGATAAATTAAATCCCACCCAACGTGAACGGGCTTTAGCTTTAGGGGTCGTGGTCGATGATAAGCTAGCTAAAAATTATCCTACAACGACCATCACTTCTGAAGTCGTTGAAGTCCCTTATCGTTTGATCTCAAGCCGGGGAACGGTGATCTCACCCCAAGACCTTGTAAAACAAGATAGTGATGAGACCTACCAGATCATGTTAGAAGAACCCGAAAAGTACGGTGCAGGCGAATTACATTTTGATTTTTCTCAGATCAAATACACGCCTTTCACATTTAGTGAGCAGTTAGCTTTGGAAAAACGCAAGCAAATTAACGATCTGACCCAAGGGATCTTAGCGAAAAATGAACTTCTAAGTTCCTACAAATATTTCCGTTACCACATCCTACAAGGATCGCCGGACAACAGTTTTTCACTTAGTGTAACTTCAGACCTTGGGCAAGAAAAACTCTTCCAGCCTAAGCAAAACGCTTTATCATTTTATAAGACTGTTACTCAGGGTACTTTAAATAGTGGCTATTTCAAAGAATTACCTGCAAGTTTGACTTTGACGCCATCTAAACTTGGAACATATAGTTTTAAATTAAAGATCTACGTTGAAAAGCTGGGCACTAGCTATGATAAGCAAGTCCAACAACTCCAAAAACAGGCTTTACAAGATGTCAAATTGACCAAAAATGGTGTTAGCGGTAATATTACCGCCACCAAAAAAGGGATCTTGACGTCTTCGATCCCGTACTCAAAGGGCTGGGAAGTTACGGTCGATGGTAAAAAACGCACCGTCATCAAGACTAATCATGCTTTTATCGGGACGACCTTAACTAAGGGAAAACACCACGTAAGTTTTACTTACCACTTACCTGGCTTAAAGATCGGGGCTTTATTATCAGCACTAGGGCTGCTATTATATGCTAGCTTAGGCCTTTTCGCATTTCTGAAAAATAAAAAAGCCACTAAAACCGTATAAATAGTAAAGGACCCATCATGATGCATTTGCATCGTGATGGGTCCTTTGTCAGTTAGTTATTTATGCTTTTTATCAACTAAAATCCTGTGGTCGGTCAGCCAACTGACCAAAGTGGTAGGCGATCGCATCTAAGATCCGCTGACTAGCTTGCCCATCACCATATGGATTTTTAGCTTGTGCCATTTGTTGATACTGGTTCTCATCTTCTAGCAACGCCGTCATTTCACGTTTGACGTTTTCGTATTCAGTCCCGACTAACTTAAGCGTTCCAGCCGCGATCCCTTCCGGACGTTCGGTCGTATCGCGCAAGACCAATACAGGTTTGCCCAAGGATGGAGCTTCTTCTTGGACCCCACCAGAATCACTCATGATAAAATGGCTTCGGGCTGCCAAATTGTGAAAATCAACAACATCTAGCGGGTCGATCAAATGGACGCGCTCGACCCCATCAAAGGCAGCATGGGCTAATTTTTGCACCGTGGGACTGAGATGGACGGGATAAATGATCTCGGTATTAGGATGCTTGGCCACAACATCTTTCATCGCCTTAAAGACTTGTTCCATCGGTTTACCTTGATTTTCCCGGCGATGCATCGTTACTAAAATAACTTTTTTAGAAAAATCAACTTTTTCCAAGATATCATGTTGATAATCTTGAGCGACCGTTTGCTTTAAGGCATCGATCGCCGTATTTCCCGTCACATAAACTTGCTCTACAGGATGATTTTCTTGTAATAAATTTTCTTTACTTTGCAGAGTCGGCGCAAAATACAGATCGCTCAAAACATCGGTCAACTGCCGGTTCATCTCCTCGGGATAAGGCGAATACTTATTCCAAGTCCGTAACCCTGCTTCAACGTGACCGATTGCAGTTTTATTGTAAAAGGCCGCTAAACTAGCAGCAAAAGTCGTTGTTGTATCACCATGAACTAAGATGATATCCGGTTTTTCGGCTTGGATCACTTGTTCTAAACGATTCATCACATTAGTCGTGATCGTTGTGATCGTCTGATCTGGTTGCATCACATCAAGGTCATAGTCAGGGGTGATCTCAAAAATTTCGAGTACTTGATCTAACATTTCACGGTGCTGAGCTGTCACAGTGACAACAGTTTCAAATTCAGCCGCACGTTTTTTTAATTCTAAAATCAATGGTGCCATCTTGATCGCTTCTGGACGAGTTCCAAAAATTGGCATCACTTTAAGCTTTTTCACGTACATCACTTCCTAAAAGTTTTGTATTTCATCTTATTATAACAATAGTTAAGCTCAAACAAAAATTTAATTGTACCTTAATTCAAGCTACTTATGGTATTATAGATAAAAAATAAGGAGGAATTTTTATGGCCATTGCAAATTTCGAACATAAACTCGCCCAATATGCTCACTTGATCATAAAAACGGGGGTCAACATTCAACCTGGACAAACTGTTGTCCTATATATCTCAGTGACGCAACAACAATTAGCTCATTTGATCGTCAAAGAAGCCTATGCTGCTGGAGCAAATGAAGTTATCGTTAAATGGAATGATACCTTCACTAGCCGGCAATTTTTAGCCCATGCTTCAGAAGAACGCCTAGAAAACATCCCAGCCTACGTAAGCGCTGAAGCAGATTATATCGTGGATAAGCATGCCGCACGGATATCAGTGATCTCTGAAGACCCCGATGCATTTAGTGGGATCGACCCCAAACGGATCGCTAAAAACCAGGCTGCGATGGGAAAAGCTCTTTTAAATGTACGTAAAGCGACCCAAAACAATGACCTTACCTGGACTGTCGTTGCTGCTTCAGATGTAGCTTGGGCCAAAAAAGTTTTCCCTGATCTAAGTGATACTGAAGCCGTCGACCGTCTTTGGGAGGAGATCTTTAAGACTTGTCGGATCGATCAAAAAGACCCGATCAAAGCGTGGCAAGAACACGATCAAACCTTGCGTAATAAAGCTAAATGGCTCAATGACGAACAATTCGTGGCTCTCCACTACACTTCCCCTAAGACCGACTTGACTATTGGATTACCTAAAAACCATATTTGGGAAGGTGCTGGTAGCTTTAGTGTCGAGGGGATCGAATTTATGGCTAATATGCCAACTGAAGAGGTCTTCACTGCGGCTGATAAAGATCGGATCGACGGCTATGTCACTTCGACTAAACCACTTAGCTATGCAGGCAATATTCTAGAAGATATCAAGTTTACATTCAAAGCTGGTCATGTAACTAAGATCGAAGCTAGCTCTGGACAAGATATCTTAGAACATTTAGTCGAAACTGATGCTGGGGCTAGCTCCCTTGGTGAAGTAGCACTTGTTCCCGACCCTTCACCGATCTCACGTTCAGGGATCGTCTTTTTCAACACTTTATTTGATGAAAATGCCAGCAACCACTTAGCGTTAGGAAGTGCCTATCCTTTCAGTATCCAGGATGGAACTACGATGAATGATGAAGCATTGGCAGCGGCTGGACTAAATCTCAGCCAGATCCACGTCGATTTCATGATGGGTTCAGCTGACATGAATATTGACGGCATCCGTGCTGATGGTACAAAAGCCCCGATCTTTAGAAACGGTGACTGGGCTTAATTTCAGCACAAAAAACACCCTTGATCTCTAAAAATGAGCACAAAAAAGGAAGGCTAAAAAACCTTCCTTTTTTTTGTATTATTTTAGTGTACCAACTTTAGGTAATTTAGTTAGGACTGCTTTTTCGTGGGGAGCATGGGCGATCGCAGCACTGAGATCGTTACCAGCTGTGTTCCCGTGGTGCTTGCCACCCTTCCAAGCAGGTACTGCAGTAACATCATAGACAACACCATCGATCGCAACATAAGCTGGACGTCCATCTTGCCCGTCATATTGCGCTAACTGGGTCAAATCAAATTCTTTTTCCATACAGATCCCTCCAATTAATAATTAGCTCTTTCATTCTAACACTACCACATTGCGCTTTATAGACCAAATAATTTGTTTTATCTTACCCTAATAAGACTACGCGAATCAAAAGATACCCTCCGACCATCAGTGCCAACACACCGATGACAAATAAGATAACTTTCATTATGATCGACTCTTTTTCGTGCATATTGACCGCACTAATGATCATCAACAACCCAAACAAACATGCCAACAGAATAATTAGCGTTGTTGAAAGCCGCATATCCTCACCTCAAGTTACTAAATATTTCATCATTTAAAATTATAATACTTTCCTTGGCAGTTTTCATGAAAATTAAGCTCATTTAGTGAAAGTTTAAAAATAACACAAAAAGACTAGAACGAGCCTAGTCTTTTAAAACTTATTATTATTTTATCTTAGTACCAGCCGTTTTGTAACCAGTGTTGTTTAGCGTTTGTCCAAGAACCGTAACGTGAAGATACGTAGTTGTTAGCAACACGTTCTTGGTTTTCAGCTGAGTAGTCACCGTTCAAGTATGAAGCTGATAATTGGTATTTACCGATGTATTGACCGTTTGTTACTGTGTAAGAACCACCGGATTCCTTACCTGCGATCCATTCGCGAGCAGCTGCTTCATCACCGTTACCGGTCGTATTTGTTGTTTGTTGTTGAGTAGCTGTGTAGCTTTGACCTTGTGCTGCTTGTTGAACTGCTGCTGCTTGGGCTGCTTGTTGTGCTGCAGCTTGAGCTTGAGCGGCTGCTTGGGTTTGTGCTTGCGCTGCTGCTTGTTGTGCTTCAACTGCTGCTTGAGCTTGGGCTTGAGCCACTTGTTGAGCTTGGTCAGCTTGAGTTGTTTGTGTTGTTTGTGCTGGTTGAGCAGCTACAACTGGTGCTTGTTCAACTGTTTGTGCTTGACCGCCAACTTCGATCTTTTGACCTGGGAAGATCAAGTTGATGTTTTCTAAGTTGTTTAATTGTTGAAGAGCTTCAACTGTTGTGTTATTACGCAATGCGATGTGTGAAAGTGTATCACCTGCATTAACTGTTACTGTATCTGCATTTGCGGCAGCTGCTGTAGCAGCGGTAAAACCTACGACTGTTGCGGCTGACAATAAAACCTTATTTAAATTCATAAAATATATTCACTCCTGTAAAATTCTTCTACTTATATGTTTTTAAATTCAATTATTTATTTTTCTAATAACATCCAAAGCTCAAAGCTTTTTAGCTCCCTGCGAGCTAACAATGAATAGTATACGGATTGTTTGTGACATTAAAGTACCAAAAACTTTACCTAAAATGGAGGTTATGTAATATTTGTTACATTTCGTAATATTTAGTAACAAAACTTTTGTACTAAAATTATCTATGTTTAAACTCAAGCCCGTAATAGCGCCGTTCTTACCTTTTACAAGTTTTATGACAAAAAAAGCCGATTTTTTACCAATTCTGACCAAATTTTTTTGAAAAAATTCGAAAAAAATTTTTTCAACGGCCAAAAAACGGTTATTTTTTCGAAAATTCCGCTTTTTTAGCCATTCTTGTTACATTCATGAAATAGTGTAACACCCATAACAAACATAAGTTCGTATTTTTGGTCGATATTTTATCTTAACTTCCACTTGTTGCCAAATATTTATGACAAAAATGCGTCATTTAGCGCAAAATATAAAAAAATCAGGCAGTGGTCTGACCCACTACCTGATCTTTACTACTATACATTAATTAGTTTTTTTAGCATCATGCTTTTTACGATAGAAAGTAACACCACCCACTACCAGTAAGATAATGCACAATGCACTGACGATCAACCGGAGATCATTTCCCTTAAAAATGGCATCCCCACCAAAAGCATATAAAAATGATGTCGGTAAAACACCGATCACGATACATAAGAATTGCTTTCTAAAATCCATCTTCAAACGAACTCCCATATAATTGACTAAAAACGATGGGATGATCGGGATCATATAGCCTAGGATCAATGCGACCATTTTGTTCTTAAAATGAGCCAAGCGCTCTAAGATCCGATTAGGGTGCTTAGTTTCCTTATTAAAATCATGATTTTCATCAAACTTAGTAAAAAAGCCAGCTACTAGTGCATTTCCTAGTGAATTGCCTGTAATATTCATCAATAATCCGATAACAGGCCCAAAACAAACACCATTAAAAATACAGATAACTGAACTTGAGAGTGCTGGCACAGCCGAAGTAACCGCCGTCAATAAAATCAACAATAGTGCATCTTTAGGACCACGATCACGAAATGTATGCATCAAAACACTCTTATCATGTTTAGGATCTAAAAATTGTAAATACTGCGCTTCGTTATTTTTGAAAATAATATAGATCAGTACTGCTGCCAAAACGATCCCTAAACCACTTAAACAATATAATAATTTGCGATGTCTAATGTGTAACTCGGTCATCTCGCTTCCCCTACCTTATCTTTCTTTAGTTTAAGTTTAACAATTAATTTAAGAAAGTTCCAGTTACTCAAAATGTCCACTTAGTATAATCTACATATTATAGGTAGAAACTCGCAAAAAACACCTTTCTTATCCCATTGATATTATCGCTTCAATAACATCTAAAATAATATAGTTATATTTGTAACTGTCCCCATTCAAAGGTACAATATCAATTTTTTTAGATTTGTACTCGATATCCCCCTTTATATAATGAAAATATATCTTAAAAGAAAGCAGGTTTTTTTAATGAAAAACAAGTTTTTTATTGCATTTTTAAGTGTATTTTTCCTTTTTGGTTTAACAGCCTGTTCTAATGATAAAGCAAAGGATACTGCAAGTAGTTCTTCTAGCAGTTCTACCAGTTCCAGTAGTGCTAAAAGTTTGAGCAGTAAAGCCAGTTCGACCAGTAAAAACTCACTTTCACGTGCTAGATCAACCAAAGGCAACTCCGCAGACTTTGCTTTAATGATCAAAACTGCCCAAAGTCAGATCCCAGCCCTTAAAGCTCAGCTCAACGGCGAAAATGATACTTTTAAAGATATCGCGATCGATGAAGGTGAAGATAGTACGATCATTTACACCTATACTTTTTCTCAACCACAAAATATCAATCTTGATAATGAAGCTTTAAAACAAGTTTTGATCCCAGAAGTTGAGCCTTTATTAAATAGGGCTAAGGCCATTGCACCCGATGTTAAGGTCTTGGTAAAATACGATAATCCTGATGGCAGCAATCTCGCTACGATCTCGGTCACCCAAGCTGATATTGAAGCAGCCAAAGCAACTACACAAGAATAAATCCTAAATAACGAGGGGCCCACCACGATACAGTGATGGGCCCCTCGTTTGCTGTATTTATAAGCTATCGTTTCATTAATAGATACCTTGTGCTTCCATTGCTGTAGCGACTTTCTTGAAGCCCGCAATATTAGCTCCCAAAACAAAATCATCTTCATAGCCGTATTCTTTAGCAGCCTGTTTGATATTTTGATAGATCTTTTGCATGATCTCTTTTAATTTTTCATCCGTCTGTTCAAAGGTCCAACTCAAACGTTCTGAGTTTTGGCTCATTTCCAGCGCTGAAACAGCGACTCCACCAGCATTAGCCGCTTTACCAGGAACAAATAAAACACCATGCTCTTGTAAGTATTTTGTTGCTTCTAAGGTCGTTGGCATGTTAGCCCCTTCTGCCACAGCTAGGACCCCATTTTCGACTAACTGTTTTGCGTCAGCCAAATGTAATTCATTTTGGGTCGCACACGGTAGCGCTACATCAGCTTTAACGCTCCAAACACCATGTCCCTCATGATATTTAGCCGAAGCACGCTTGGCCACATATTCTGTCAAACGCGCCCGTTTAACTTCTTTTACTTCTTGTAATAAAGCGACATCGATCCCCGCTGGATCATGGACCCAACCGGTCGAATCTGAACAAGTTACAACCTTAGCGCCAAGTTCTTGCGCTTTCTTGATCGCATAGATCGCCACATTACCGGCACCTGAAACAGTTACTGTTTTACCACGTAGACTTTGATCGTGATCTTTTAGTAATTCATCGACCAAATACAATAAACCGTAACCTGTCGCTTCTGTTCGGGCTAAAGAACCACCGTATTCGAGTCCTTTGCCCGTCAAGACACCTTCATAGACACCCTTTAAGCGCTTGTATTGGCCGAAAAGATAGCCGATCTCACGTGCCCCAGTTCCGATATCACCAGCTGGTACGTCCATATCAGCCCCGATATATTTAGCTAGTTCAGTCATAAAGCTTTGACAAAATGCCATGATCTCGCGGTCTGATTTTCCCTTAGGATCAAAGTCACACCCACCTTTACCGCCACCAATTGGTAAGCCAGTCAAAGCATTTTTAAAGATCTGTTCAAAGCCCAAAAACTTGATGATACTTAGGTCAACTGAAGGGTGCAACCGTAAACCACCCTTATATGGTCCGATCGCATTGTTGAATTGAACTCGATATGCATTATTGACTTGTGTTTGACCTGCATCATCGACCCAAGCGACCCGGAAAAGCAATTGCCGATCAGGGGTGGTCAAACGTTCCAAGATCGCTTGCTTACGATACTTTTCCTCGTCGCGCTCGATCACTGGTCGAAGCGATTCTAAAACCTCTTCGACCGCCTGCTTGAACTCAGCTTGTTCTGGATTTTGCTTTGCTACACGTGCTAAAACTTCATCGACATATCCCATCTCTTATCCCTACTATTAAATAAACGTAGAAAAATACATTACTGTATTTTGAAAGACTTTAATAGTTTTTCCTTTCTTGAAGATCGTAGTATTTGGTGGCATCTACGTTTGACTTTCTGCTGCTCAAATTCTATTTCTAATTCTACCCTAATGTATATTTAAAATTCAAGTCCTATTCCCCAAATTAAACTCATATTAAAGTTTAAAAACTAATTTGTTATATTTTTGCATCTATACATAATTCACTCCAGACAAAAGTTGAATTTTTCAAAAAAACTGAATTTTTTCAAGGCTTTTAGCTTGTTTTATTTAGATATATTAGCTAAACTTAAAAATATCTTGATTGCAACCAATTTGTACTGGAGGTGAAATTAATGTTAAAGGAATTTAAAGAATTTATTGGCCGAGGTAATGTTTTAGACTTAGCTGTCGGGGTTATCATCGGTAGCGCATTTACTGCAATCGTTAACTCACTTGTTACTAACTTGATCAATCCGTTTATCGGGTTATTCCTCGGTAAGATCAACCTTTCTGATCTTCAACTTGCGATCGGCGGTACGACCTTCAAATTTGGTGTCTTCTTGAACGCCGTGATCAACTTCTTGATCATTGCTTTTGTTGTCTTCTTGATCGTTAAAGCAGTCAATAAAGTTATGCCTAAGAAAGTCGAAGAAGAAGTTGAAGAGACTGGTCCAGAACCAGAGATCGAACTTTTATCTGAAATTCGTGATTTATTGAAAGATAAAAAATAAACATTGAGCCTCCAAATTAAGGTATACTTATCAAGAACCTTAATTTGGAGGCTTTTTATGTATCATTTTATTATCAACCCCTGTGCTGGCAATGGACGCGCTCGGAAAAGTTGGCCTAAAATACAAAAGCAATTACACCAACTAAATGTAAAGTATAGCTACTATTTGACCACATCAAGTACAGATCTAAAACAGCACCTACGCCGGCAAGCACAGCTAAAGCCAACTACTATCTTTGTGATCTTAGGTGGTGATGGTACGCTTTATCACGCCTTAAATGCCGTAGCCTTTCCCACCAAATTAGATGTTACTTTAGGATACATCCCCTGTGGCTCTGGCAACGATTTTGCCAAAGCCGCTCAGATCTCTACCGACCCCAACAAATCTTTAGCTCAGCTCTTAGCTCAAAAAACGCCCCATACGCTTGATCTAGGATACTTTAAGACTTCAAATCATACTGGTGTTTTCTCAAATAATTTAGGGCTTGGCTTTGATGCCCGGATCGTCGAAATGACGAATAATTCACGTTTAAAAAAGCAGCTAAATAAATTACACTTAGGTAAATTCGCCTATGCTGCTTGTTTTTTCAAAGCGCTCAGATGCCAAAAAGCATTCGAAGTAACGGTGGTATCGCCGGATTTTCCAGCTAAAAATTTTTCACATGCCTTTTTGTGTACGATCACTGATCAAGCGTATTTTGGCGGTGGTGTTGCGCTTTTCCCCAAAGCACGATTAGATGATGGAAACCTTACCTTGGTCGTGATCGAAAAAAAGAATTTATTAAATTTCTTAAGCATCTTTTTATTGATGCTTTTACCCGGAACTTATCATCTTCAGGCCCGCTCACTTAGCTTCTATACAACTAAACAGCTTGAACTGACCACTACTGCCCCCCAGATCATTCAAGTTAATGGAGAAACATTTACCTTTCCACCAGGCGACTTACGCTTAGAAATAAAGCAACAAAAATTTATATTTTAAAAAATATAGCTATTTTTTCTTGAATACGTTAAACTTATATTATCAAATAAATACGGGGGAATATTCGTGAAAAAAAGATTAGTCCAAACACCTTGGTTTTATTGGCTCGTTTTAGTCATTGCGCTAGAATTGATTGCCATTTCAGTCAACTTCTTCTATGCCCCGATCAATATTGCGGCCGGTGGAGCAACGGGACTTGCGATCTTGTTAGACGCTGCTTTTGGGATCAATCGCTCGTTGACAGTTTTACTCATCAATTTACTGATGATCTTAGCTGCTTGGTTATTGCTCGACAAAAAGACTGTTAAAAATATCATCTATGGTAGTTTCCTTTTACCACTGTTAATGTATATCACTCCCAGTCAAAAGATAATTGAAGATAATCTATTAGCCGTGATCGTTGGCGGAGCCGTCTTTGCGCTCGGGGTAGCTGCCCTTTATCGGATCAACGCTTCCAGTGGCGGGACAACTGTTCCACCGATGATCTTTAAAAAGTATTTCCATATCAATCCTGCGTTTTCACTTTTAGCGATCGATATGCTAGTCACCTTTTTTAATATCTTTGTTTCCGGTTTGAATGCCTTTTTCATGGCTTCATTTTCACTGGTCATCACCTCGATCGTCATGCGTTATACCGAAGCTGGTCTTGACCACAAATATCAGATCCAAGTGATGAGTCAAACTAAACTCCCTGAGATCAAAAAAATGCTCGAATCTGAAGACCATGCCATGACGATCTTCAATGTTCGTGGTGGTTATTCAGCTAACGAAAAAGAATTATTGATGGCGGTCATCGACAATCAAAGCTACGGCCCATTACTAGCTGCGATCCATGATATTGATCCCGATGCTTTTATCATCGCTTCAAACGTTGTTAAAGTTCACGGTGGGACATTTGGGATCTAGTTTTTCAAAAGTTATGTTGCGACATAGCTTTTTTATTTTACCCAACGTTGACAACGTGTCACTTTATTGTTATGCTTAGAGCGTAAATTACTTTTATACTTTTAAGGAGGTACACTATGGTTTCACCGACATTCAAAAATCTTGCCCCTGAAAAAAAAGAGCGCATCAATGCTGCTCTCTTGACGGAATTTTCCACTTATCCACTAAAAGACGCCCAAGTCGCCCGGATCGTCAAAGATGCTCAGATCGCGCGCGGGGCTTTTTACAAATATTTCACTGACTTAAACGAAGCTTATGACTATCTTTACCACTTAGCGCTAGTTGATATCCATGCCGATCTTAAGTCAAGTTCACCGCAAGCGCTCCTCAACGCAACGCGCGCTTTTATCACGGCTTCACTAAAAAGCCCCTATTACGATCTGCTCAAGTTACATTTGACTGTAAATGAATTACCTTTAGCTTTTGCCGACCCTAGCCTTTCTGCTACTCGCTGGGCGTTAGCGACTTTGAGCCATCAAGCCTTAAGAGAAGCCTTAAATGATCCGCAAAATAAAGAACTCTATCTTGAGCGCTTGGAGAAAAGCATTGCCTTGCTTTCTCCCCTAGATAACTAAGAAAGGAAGTTTCACTATGTATCTAGCACTAAAAGAGATCAAACATGAAAAGATCCGTTATTCATTGATCATCGCGATGGTCGTTTTGATCAGCTATCTCGTCTTTATCCTGACCAGTCTTGCGCTCGGATTGGCGCACGAAAATACTTATGCGATCAAAAGTTGGGATTTTGAAAAGATCGCCTTGAACCGTGATGCCGATGTCAATTTGCGTCAGTCACTGCTCACAAAAGAGCAGATAAACGAACTTAAATTGACTAAAAATGAAGCCGTGATCGGACAAGCCCCCATCATTGTCAAAGAAAAGGGACGCCAAAAACTCTCGGCTACATTTGTTGGGCTAGAGAGATCTCAGTTCGTCTATCAACAATTAAAAGCAAGCTCGGGGCATCTTCCCAAAACTAAGCAAGAAGTCGTCGTCGATGATAGTTTCAAAAATGACGGCTATAAACTTGGAGATAAAGTATATTTCAACTCCCAAACAACACCCTATACGATCACTGGCTTTATAAAAAATGCCAAGTTAAATGTTTTACCCGTTGTCTATGGTTCACTAACTGCTTGGTCTGAACTAAAAAACGTTGGTCCTAACTTTGCTGCCAGCGGGGTCTTATCCAAAGATCCTGATTTTAAAGTCACTGATCCGCAACTGCAAGTGGCCACACAACAAGCTTTGATCGATAAATTACCTGGCTACAGTGCTCAAAATAGCACTTTTACCTTTATGATCGCTTTTTTGATGATCATCTCTTTGATCGTGATCGCCGTTTTCTTATATATCATCACGATCCAAAAACTCCCCAACTACGCAGTCTTGCGGGTCCAAGGGATCGCTAACAAAGTCTTAATCCAAAATACGATCGGGCAATCTTTTATCTTAGTCGTTACAGGCTTGATCATTGGAGCTTTGCTGACCTTAGCTACCGCCCTGGTGATCCCAGCAAATGTTCCGATGACTTTTGATCTAAAATTCTTAAGTCTAGTTTCTGTCGGACTCGTTTTAACATCAGTTTTGGGTTCCTTGATCCCAGTCAGAGCGATCTTGCGGATCGATCCAGCCCAAGCGATCGGAGGTTGATTTTATGTCAGTAATTGAATTTAAAAATGTTAACAAATATTTTGGCAGTGGTTCAGCTAAAGTTCATGCCCTTAAAGATATCGATTTTTCAGCTGATAAAGGTGAATTTGTCTTGATCTTAGGGCCTTCTGGTTCAGGGAAAAGTACTTTTTTAACAATTGCCGGTAACATTTTAAGTCCTAGTAGTGGCTCTGTTTTGATCAATGGAAAAGAGATCGCTGCCTATAGCAACAAAGAAAGAGAACAACTCCGCCTGAATCAGATCGGTTTTGTTTTACAAGCTCATAATCTCGTTCCTTATTTAACGCTCAAAGAACAGTTTGAACTGGTCGATCGCGTCAAAAAGACGGGCAATCTAAGTCCAGCCGAACTTGAACGGCTGTTAGCTCACCTTGAGATCGCTGAACTCAAAGATAAATATCCCAATGAACTTTCCGGTGGTCAAAGTCAACGCGCTGCGATCGCCCGGGCGCTCTACACTGACCCGGAGATCGTTTTAGCCGATGAACCAACGGCTGCGCTCGATAGTCAGCGCGTCAAAAAAGTTGGTACGATCTTACAAGCCTTAGCTAAGCAACAAAATAAAGCCGTCATTACTGTAACGCATGATCTTCGCTTGATCGAACAAGCCGACAAGATCTATGAACTGACGGACGGACAATTAGTTCAAAAAAAATAAGCCTAAAAAAAACGCCAGTAACGGCGTTTTTTTTAGGCTTTTAAATTAACGAGTTGAATAGTTTGGCGCTTCTTTTGTGATCTGAACATCGTGTGGATGTGATTCACGTAATCCAGCACCTGTGATCTGAACAAATTGAGCATTGTCGTTTAGATCTTTCAAGTCAGCTGCGCCTACGTAACCCATACCAGCACGTAGACCACCATCCATTTGGTAGATAATATCGGCTACGCTACCTTTATAAGCAACACGGCCTTTGATCCCTTCTGGAACTAACTTGTTAGCTTCATTGACCCCACTTTGGAAGTAACGATCAGATGAACCGTGTGTTGAATCCATTGCGCCTAAGCTACCCATACCACGATATGTCTTGAAACGACGACCTTCGTAGATGATCGTTTCACCGGGTGCTTCATCAGTTCCGGCTAACATTGAACCTAACATAACAGCATTCCCACCAGCGGCGATCGCTTTGACGATCTCACCTGAATACTTGATACCACCGTCAGCAATGATCGTTTTACCATATTCACGCGCTACACTAGCAGCATCATAGATCGCTGTTAATTGTGGAACACCGACCCCGGCAACGATACGTGTTGTACAGATAGAGCCTGGTCCGATACCAACTTTAACGACATCAACACCGACATCAAACAATGCACGTGTGGCTTCAGCAGTAGCTACGTTTCCGGCGATCAAAGTTGCATCTGGGAAATGTTCTCTGATCTCTTTGATCTTGCGGATAACACCAGCTGAATGGCCATGAGCTGTATCAATGACTAAAGCATCAGCCCCAGCATTCAATAATGCAGTTGCACGTTCAAATGTATCACTTGTTACCCCCACAGCGGCAGCAACTAACAAACGCCCATGTTCATCTTTAGCGGCATCTGGGAATTCGACCACTTTTTCGATATCCTTGATCGTGATCAAACCAGTTAATTCGCCAGCTTCATTGACGATCGGTAATTTTTCGATCTTATGTTGTTGTAAGATCGCTTCAGCTTTTTCTAAAGAGGTTCCCTCTGGTGCAGTGATCAAGTTGCCCTTGGTCATAACTGCACCGATCTCAACATTGTGATCAGACACAAAACGAATGTCACGGTTTGTGATGATCCCACAGAATTTACGACTATCCATGGATTCAACGATCGGCACCCCGCTGATACGATACTTAGCCATCAAGCCTTCAGCTTCAGCTACCGTGTGCTTTGGTGTCAAGAAGAATGGATCAATGATAACGCCACTTTCAGAGCGTTTTACCTTGTTGACTTCATCTGCTTGTTGTTCGATCGTCATATTTTTATGGATAACACCTAAACCACCTTGGCGAGCCATTGCGATCGCCATTGAAGATTCAGTAACTGTATCCATACCAGCACTGATGATTGGGATATTTAATTTCAAATTTTTTGCGAGCTGAACACTCAAATCGACCTCATTTGGCAAAACATTACTTTCTGCCGGTATCAATAACACGTCATCAAACGTTAAACCTTTTTTTGTAAACTTAGTATCCCAATTGGACATCGTAAACTCTCCTTTGTTTTAAATTATTATATTGTATTATAATTTACAAAAAAATCTTTACAATTGCAAGTTTTTCTCACCTTATTTTTTGGAAAAATCTTTAATTTTACCGAAATTTTTTTCTAATCTTCGGGATCTACTGGAAACGCCTGGAGTTTTTCCAGCATTTCAAGCGGCAGTGGCTGTTCAAAGAGCAGATCCATCGCCACTGCTTTTTTAGGTTTATTTTTAGTACCTAGTTCAACTTCGCGTACACTTTTAGCGATGATCTTAGCTTCCCCCACATAGTAAAATTCAGCACCAAAAGCATCACTTGGCTTGATAAAGAGTGGCAACTTAACATATGGGTCCCCAGTTTTAACACCTGCTAAAAGTTCTTTTACCTCTTTTGACGCTAATGATCTAGGGCTTCGCGTATACCAGCGGATCGCACGGTCATCCGTCAAGACATTTTGATAACCCTGCTTTTCTTTTTGGTAGGTGATAAATATCGGGCACACATCATCGACCACACGATAACCATAGAGCGGGGCACTGATATCCTTAGGCCAATCTAACAAGCGACATACATCTTTACGCGTATATTTTTGATACAGTGTAAAACGCTTTTGCGCCTGATAAGCTTGACTCAGCAAAAGCCCCGTTTCAATAATATCTACAACGTGTTGTTTAAATGCTGGCTGCAACAATGCTTCACTAAATGCGCTACTTAGACGATATTTACCTTGTTCAAGTACGATCAAAGGTTTAGCACCATAGGTTTCAGAGCGTAATTTCTTGCCTGCTTTGACTTCAAAAAAGCGCAGTGACAAGATCGCATTTACCGAGTCCAAGACCGCATCATCCACATAGCATCCCGCTTTAGTCAAGCGTTCGCAATAGTCAGCTTGCGTCACTTCGGCTATCAATAATTGTTGTAACAGCAATAGTTCATGTTTACGCATTCCATTCATCAATTCTTTTTCTAGAAAAGCGATAACTTGTTTAGCGTAATGCGATAGTTCTTGCTTTACACCTAGCTTATCCAAAAAATCGGCATAGCTGACTAAGGTGTTACCTTGCGTAAAAATCTGCGGATCTAGTTGACTGCTCTGATAAAAATCGCGTCGCATCGGTATGCGCCCTAATTTTTGGGATAATTCAAAATAAGCTTCTTTTAGGTGCTTAAGTGAATCAAGTTTAGTTCTAGCGATCACAGCTAAGATCTTTTGATAGGCGATCTCATCAAAATTGATCGTGGATAGGCCATAGACGACCTGCTCTTTTAAGTCAGTGACCAAACGATCTTTATTCAAAGAACGATCATTTGTCAAAGCTTGGGGGATCAGATAGTTGTTTTGGTAGTTACCGATAAAATCTAAGATCAATGCGCTCGTTTTCCCGGGAAATAATCTCAATCCCCGGCCCAATTGTTGGGTAAAGACGATCTTTGAACGCGTATCGCGTAACAAAATTATCTGATCGACACAGGGAATATCGATCCCTTCATTGAAGATATCAACTGAGATCAAATATTTTACGGCACCCCTTTCTAAGCGGGCAACGGCTTGATCTCTTTTAGCAACACTATCTTCATTGGTCAAGGCTTGACTCGGATACCCAGCAGCTGTAAAGGCTTCGGCCAGCGCTCTTGCTTCTTGTTGGCGGCTGCAAAAAACTAAGCCCCCCCGACTTTTAGTACTACCATAATATTCTAATTGCTTTAGAATATGGGCAACACGCTCAGGTGCAGCTAACTGCTTGAGCGGTGTCTTTTCGGTGATCATTTCGCCTTCATATTCATAGTCAGTCACACCTACATAGTCAAATGGACATAATAATTCAGCCGTCAAAGCTTCATCCAATGAGATCTCATAGGCTAGATTGTAATCAAAGCTACGATACACATTGAAATCATCCATGCGTTCTGGCGTTGCGGTCATCCCTAAGCAAAAGGCCGGCGTAAAATGATCCATCACTTTTTGAAAAATAGGTGCCCCTAAATGATGGGCTTCATCAAACAAGATGTAATCAAACTCAGTCGGCAAAAATTGAGCTAAGGCTTCGTCTTTAGCCAGTGATTGGACTGTAGCAAATAAATATTTAGCCTCAGTTTCATGCTTTTTACCAGAATATGTGCCAAAATCACTGGCTGGACCGCCGATGACTTTTTGAAAACTAGCTTTGGTCTTTTCTAAGATCTGTTCACGATGAACGACATACAAAAAGCGCTTAGGGGCATAAGCTTTAACATCAAAAGCACCTAAGTAAGTCTTCCCCGTTCCCGTAGCTGAAACGACTAACCCCTTAGTACTGCCCTGAGCTCGTAAATTAGCCAATTGCAGTAATGCTTCTTTTTGCATTCGATTAGGTAGCAGTTTTTCTTTTTTGGTAGCAGCTGGTCTCACTGGTGGACGGTAGCGTGCTTGATAAGCTACGATCCAGTCAGTAGTCAGATCAATTGCATCTTCAGCTAGTCGCTTCAAGATCTGCGCTAATTGTTGCGTAAAATCAGCTTGTTCTGCACTAGTCACCCGTAAAGTCAATTCACAGTTTTTCAATAAAGCATTTCGCGTAAAATTAGCACTTCCTACGTAAGCTGTTTGCTGTGGACCATGCCAAAAGAAATAACCTTTCATATGGAAAGCTTCCTTAGTCACGATCTTAGTCGTAACATTGGGTAACTTCAACAGCTCCGTAAACACAGCGGGCGCATTGAATCCCAAATAATCAGCCGTTAAGATCGTTCCGGTCACACCTTTTTTGGCTATACGGGCCAAAACAGCTTTTAGTGGCACTAACATATCAACGGTCAAAAAGGCTGGCGCTAGGACAAAATGATCACACGTCAATAATTCTTGTTGTAAGTGACTCCACAATGTCTCGGTCGGTTGATTAGTCAATAATTTAGGCACTGGCCCATCTAACTTAGGTGCATATTTGCTGTCATATAAACCAGCTAAGATCGCATTTTTAAATTCTTCACTCATTCAAATTTCCTCAGATCTGTTTGTTTGATGACCTCTAGAACTGGTTCAGAGGGCTTGAGCCAAGTAACACTTTCCAGTTGCTCTGGTGTCAACCACCGGTACTCACTAGCAGCCACCAATTTTAAATTATATGTCTTTAGTTTTGTCCAAAAGAAATCGATCTCTAACTCACCATACGGCGTCTCAAAATGCCGGGAAACATCGATCCGCTCCAACAC
Source organism: Ligilactobacillus sp. RTP31139st1_D10_RTP31139_211217 (assembly GCF_040226755.1). Taxonomy (NCBI): domain Bacteria; kingdom Bacillati; phylum Bacillota; class Bacilli; order Lactobacillales; family Lactobacillaceae; genus Ligilactobacillus; species Ligilactobacillus sp. RTP31139st1_D10_RTP31139_211217. Next base: position 35,219 of record NZ_JBCOAR010000010.1, on the reverse strand, counting down.
TTCACACTGATCACCTAGTTCTTCGGCAACTTCTCTTTGACAAGCTTGCTTTGGTGTTTCTCCGGGTTCGAGTTTACCACCAGGGAATTCCCAAAAGCCTCCGCCAAGACGTTCATTTTTCCGCTTGGCAGCTAAGATCTTGCCCTCTGAAACGATCACAGCAGCTGCTACTTTTATCATTAGATCACCTCATCAAACTATATTTTGAGCAACTTTTTAGATTTTAAAAAAGAAGAAATCAAGTTTTTCCTTGATCTCTTCTCATTGTTTAACTCTCGGTTTTTTCTTCAGTTTCTTGGTGGGGGCTGACTTCCATCCATTCGATATAGTTTCGGCTAAAATCGGTAACTTTGATGTCAAAGTCGCCCAACGTAATGACGGTCCCCAATTCAACTTTATAATTTTCCAAAAGATAACCTGCGATCGTTACACTTTCAGCTTCTTGGAAATCATTGGTATAGAAATTAAAGAAGCGTTGGAAATCATAAAGAGTCGTCTTCCCTGAAACACGATAGGTCCCATCATGGTTATCCACGATATCTTCTTGGATCACATCATCAGCTTCATCACGCACCGTGCCAAATAGTTCTTCATAGATATCACGGTCAGTTACGATCCCACTAGTTCCACCGTATTCGTCTAACACAACTACGATCGGTGTTTGCTTTTGGACCATACTTTGCAGTAATTTTTGGATCGGAGTGACCTCTGGGACGGTAATGATCGTCCGCATCAATTTACTTACCCGAACTGTATCATCGACTTGAGCTTGACGGATCATATCATAGATATAGACATACCCCAAGATCTTATCCTTATCGTTATTAGCGACCACTGGATAACGCGTATACTTTTTATGCAGATACTTTTCGATCACATCATGTACTGTATCTGTGATATCAACGACCTCTAAACTCGTCCGGTCGACCATGATATCTTTAGCGACCTTATCGTTGAATTCAAAAGCACGTTGCATATATACAAAATCATCTTTATCGATCGCACCACCAGTCACCGCATTACGTGAAATACTCAAGATCTCACTTTGCGATAAGACATCCTGACCTTCACCAGCTGGTTTTAATCCGACTAAGCGCACGATCCCGGAAGCTGAGGCGTTCAGCAACCACACAAATGGGTAAAATGCCACGTGGAAGTAATGCAGTGGCGTTACAATGAACATCATCACTTTTAATGGCATATCGATACTGATATTTTTAGGCACGATCTCGGTCACGACCACTTCAAGATACGTTAAGATCACGACCCCTAAGATCGCACTGATCGCCACAGTTGTCGCATGGTTGATCGGCATGAAACCTAAAACATCCGTCAAGATCTTAGTCAAGGTATCAGCCCCGATCCAACCTAAAATGATCCCTGTTGTCGAGATCCCGACCTGGGTCGTTGAAAGATACTCATTCATGTTGGTGACCATCTTTAAGGCTAATTTAAGCTTCCGTTGGTTTCCTTCTCCATTCTCTAACGCACTTTCGATCGCACTTTTACGTACTGATACGATCGCAAACTCAGCCGCCACAAAGAAAGCAGCAAAATAAAAAACAATCAAGATGATGATCAGATTCGTTATCGCCTGACCACTAGACATATTAACTCCATCTCCATTCAAAAAATAGTTATCTTGTTTGATTCTGGCTCCCACAGCTCTATCACAGTAACAGTCAAAGTCCAGTCTCGTTTCTACTATAGATAATCATATCATTTTTTTAAACAAAAAGCACCTAGACGAATAAACCTAGGTGCTTTAGGGCAATTATTTAGTTGCTGGGATCACAGCGCCGTCAAATTCTTTTTCGATCCATTTTTGAGTTGATTTGGATTGAAGTACTTTGACTAATTTCTTGACCGCTTTGTTGTTCTTTTCACTCTTACGAACAGCAATGATATTTACATAAGGTGAATTCTTCTTTTCTAATGCGATCGCCTTCTTAGTAGGATCGATCCCAGCTTGAACTGCATAGTTAGCATTGATGACTGTTGCATCAGCTTCGTTTGATTCATAAAGTTTAGGCATCAATTTAGCTTCAAATGTGTGCTTGAACTTGATATTTTTCTTGTTAGTTTTGATATCTTCAAAGGTTGCACTCGTCAAGTTTGTCCCTTTCTTCAAGGTGATCAATCCAGCATCTTTAAAGATCTGTAAGACACGACCATAGTCAGCCACATTACTTGAAACATAAACTGTTGCGTTCTTTGGTAAGTCTTTTAGACTCTTATATTTCTTGGAGTAGACCCCGATCGGCTCAAGGTGAACACTACCAACATTGATCAAAGTCCCTTTATTTTTCTTGTTCCAGTTATCCAAAAATGGTACGTGTTGGAAGTAGTTAGCATCCAATTCTTTATTAGCTAAAGCCTTGTTTGGCAAGATATAGTCATTAAAAACTTTAACTTTTAGATCAACGCCTTGTTTTTTCAATTCAGGTTTCACATGTTCTAAGATCTTAGCATGTGGTTCCGCTGAAGCCCCGACGGTCAAAGTTGTGTCTGCTTTAGCTGTGTTGGCTACCCCTAAAAGTAGGGCTGTGGCTGCAACTGTAATACCTAATAAATGCTTGATACCTTTTTTCATAGTGATCTCCTCCATAAATGTTTATTTTTTATAATTACTAACTAACGCTTGTCGATCTTGCGAACTGAAAAGTCGCCTAGATATTGGAAGACAAAGACGATGACCACGATCACCGCTGTAGCAGCTAAAGTGATCGCATTGTTGTAAGATTGGAACCCGTCAGTGTAGGCTAACTGTCCTAAACCACCAGCTCCGATCGCACCGGCCATAGCAGTGTATCCGATCAATGAGATCGCTGTGACTGTGATCCCAGAAACTAAAGCTGGTAGACTTTCAGGGATCAAAACTTTGTAAACGATCTGCCATTTGGTTGCTCCCATCGCATCAGCGGCTTCGATCACGCCCCCATCAACTTCATGGAAGGCTAACTCAACTAGGCGAGCATAAAACGGAGCGGCTGAGATGACTAACGATGGGATCGCTGCTTTAGCACCCGTGATCGCCCCTACAATTACCTGAGTAACTGGGAGTAACAAGACGATCAAGATGATAAAGGGGATCGAGCGGAAAACATTGACGAACAATGCCACGATCCAATTTAAAGCTCTAACTGCAAAACTCTTACTATCTGATGTTTCATAAAGCAACAGACCTAATAACAATCCTAAAATTGCTACAATTGCCACCGAAACAACGGTCATCCAGACTGTTTCCCAAGTGGCGGCCCAAAGATCGGGCCAATTCACATTTTTAAATTCAAAATATGATGCTAAACCTTGACTATCCATGTTCGATCACCTTCGCTTCCACTTCAAGTTTTTCTAATAAAGTCAACGCTTCTTTGATCTGTTCAACTGGTCCCACTAATTGAACGAATAATGAACCGATCGTCCCTTTATCCGCTAACTGATGGATCGAACCCTCTAAGATACTGATCTCTAGTTCAGGGAAATTCTTACTCAATTCATTGATCACAGGGCGTTCAACTTGTTGACCGTGGAACTTGAGCTCAACTAGCTTACCTTGTGGATTTTTCTCAAGCAAGTTAGCGACAACTTGTTTGACATCAGTTGTTTGTTTGGTATCAACTTCAGCACTGACAAAGCGTTTGGTCAACTCTTCTTTTGGATGTGTGAAGACTTCTGATACGGGGCCTTCCTCGATCACTTGGCCATTTTCCATCACGGCAACTTTATCGGCTAAACGACGGATAACATGCATTTCATGGGTGATGATCACGATCGTCAAATTAAGTTTTTCATTGATCTCATCGAGTAGATCTAAAACTTCATCGGTCGTTTGAGGATCAAGCGCACTGGTCGCTTCATCCGAGATCAAAATGTCTGGATCGGTCGCTAACGCACGTGCGATCCCGACCCGTTGCTTTTGGCCCCCAGAAAGTTGGGAAGGATATGCGTTGATCCGTTCACCTAAACCAACTAGATCTGCTAAATGCTTAGCTTTCTTGTGGCGTTCTTCTTTAGCGACACCTATTAATTCAAGCGGAAATTCAATATTTTCTAAAACAGTTCGTGACCACAAGAGGTTAAAATGTTGAAAAATAATACCGATCTTCTTTCTTTGATCACGTAACTCTTTGCCTTTTAAATTGTCGATCCGCTTACCATTGATGATCACTTCACCACTGGTCGGTGTTTCCAAGCCATTCAACATGCGGACTAATGTACTCTTACCGGCGCCAGAGAAACCGACGATCCCGTAAACTTCGCCCGCGTTGATGGTCAAGTCAACATTTTTGACCGCATCAACTTGACCACTGGCAGTCGCAAAAGTCTTTGAAACTTGCTTAAATTCAATCATTTGATCACTACTTTCTCATCGTTAATTTTAAAATTAGGGCAAAAAAAAAGCTTCCATCCCTAAAAGGACGAAAACTCGCGGTACCACCTTATTTTTCTACTTCTTCACAAAAGTAGACTCATCAACTACTAACTCTAAATCAGTAGTCTCAAATTATATCGCATTAAAACGGACCGCAAGCTTGCACCAACGATCAGACTCCGAGCTCATCTTCATCTCTTCTTTCGATCCCCCTTTTCAGCAACCGAGGGTCTCTGTCTATCTACTCCAACAGACTACTCTTCTCATCAACGTCTTTAAATATTTAGTTATCTTTGTTGCTTTGATATTATCTTTATTTCTTTAATTTGTCAATAAATTTTTTAATATTTTTTTGAAAAACATTTGTCATCAGCAAAAATCACTTGATATCACTGGGTTTTACTCTCAAAATAAAATTATAAAAAACTAACCTAACTGATACTTTATTATTAAATTACTTTTATATCAAAAAGTTCCAAACTCCGCTCGAAGTTTGGAACTTTAGTTTATTCAGCTGGTACTTTTTCTTTTTGGGCTTTATTTTCTTGGATCTGTTTTAGACTTTCAGCGACAGCGACCATTACAGCATCTTGGCCTTGTCCTTTGGCGAAGTCACTTGCCGGACAGATCTGCATAATATGTAGCCCCGATACATTCAAATCAGGTGAAACAACTACCAGATAGACATTCACTGGAACTACTGCCTCGGGCTCATCAAAGAAATTAGCGACCCGATTGATATTCTCAAAGGGTAAATTAATGATCCCCGTCTCAAGTCGGATATAGATCGGTTCGTCACTACCTTCGATCGAAAGCTCAGCTTGTCCCAGTTGACCTTGCTTGATTGCGTCCATCATCTTTTCCATGATCGGAGCTAAGCTATCTGCAATTCCTAGATCTTCAACTTGTGCAAGTGTAGCTAAGATCGTATCTCGATTAAATTTTTCTTCTGTGACTGTTGTGATAAAATCACTGACTTTGATTTCCATTATTTCACACCCCAATTAAATCTCAGTGAACATTCTACACAAAAAGTCTCCAAATTACAAAATTTTATATCACAACTTTAAAGATTCTTATCCATATCGAAGGTCAATTTGGATAATTCTAGTCCGCCAGTGATGCAATCAGCGATCGCTTTCATCGTCAGCTCTCGCATTTTAGCCATGATCTGATAATTTTGCTTCGTCAAATAGGTCGTTGCTTCTTCACCGTTTAAATCAGCTACTCCATTGTCGACTTCACTGAGCAAACGGTGTAAAACTTCACGTGTTTGGATCAGATAATCGCGATTTTTTTGTATAAATTGCGTGTAATGCGATTCAGTCAGCATCGATAACGTCCGATACATCCAATAAGCACTGGTGATATCATAATCCAATGGCGTTTGGCTCCAGCTTGGATCAGTATCAGTCGCATTCGTATAGAATGGCACATATGGGGTAAATGTTGGGACCCCAAAGCAGATCCACATCAAGGCTGCATTTTTAGCTGGGACATCATTTCTGATCTGTAAAACATGCGAATTTTGGGTCCGGTTCAATGAGATCGGGCGAAATTTGAGCTTATCAGCTTGACTACCATGTCCCAAAGGATCGTATTTAGTTTCGTTGTAGTGAGAAGCTAAAACATATGTCAGATCTTCAACTTTCAACAACCGCTTAGAACGGCAGATAAATGGTAGATCACTTGATTGTGGATCTTGTTCGATCTCTGGGTTAAAGCAACGTTGACCATACCATACCCGGGGCGTATTGTAATGCCGATCTTTTTCATTGTCAGTCCCAAAGATCTTTCTAAAATTAAACGTCGACTTATCGGGATTCAAGTGGTATTTTTCTACAAATTCTTGTAAACCTTCTGACCACAAATAGTTTTGGGGGTCATTAAAATCTATGTAATCTTGTGCAACTTGATTGGCAGCGATCGCATACGCATCATCGGGGATCTTCGTTGCAGCCCAATGGTGTCCCGTTACGATCTCCATATACCAAACTTCATCTTTATCCGCGAACAAAACACCATTACCTTCAGGCGAACCATATTTTTTGATCAATTTACCTAAGTATAAAACGCCTTCCCGGGCTGAATCGATAAATGGTGCGACCATTGATTGTAAGGAATCCTCAGCTAAACCATCCTCGACAAAGGGATCGTGGGCTAGAGCTAACGGATTACCATAAACAGATTCGGTCGCTGACATTGCAACATTTTTCTCATTGATCGAACTTTCACCAAAGTAGCCTAACCCTTCAACATCGACATTGGGTGTCATCGTCGTTCGATAGCCATCAGCTGGCAGTGGGGCTTCAAACCCATTTTGTGTTGAGCGCCATATCTCTTGGCGACCATGCACTGCCGGTTGCATGATAAAGCGTTGTGGTGTCAGTGGTAAAAACGTGTCGTCATTGCGCGCGATCATCGTTGATCCATCGATCGTGGCTTTCTTTCCTACTAAGATCGTCGTACATGCTTGTTCATTCATAATTTATCATATCCTTCCTGACACTTTAAAAGTTTACACCTTAATTTTTCCTAATGCTACTACAATTAATTTTAGAAATCTGTATAATAGATAGTGACAATACTTACTAAAGAATAGGATAGACTAAAATATGAAACCACAAAGTTCTCGCTTTTATTTGAGTCTCGCGATCGCTGTGATCATCTGCGGTGCCTTTTTGATCTACCGTGTAACTAAACAATCACCAACTTCAACAACGACTCAAGCACAGATAACTGAAAAAACTCAAGCGACTAAAGCTACAGTTGCTAAAAAAACAACTGCTTCTGAGAGTAAGACCATGCGAACCCCGATCGATTGGCAAAAGTCTTCTGAAACCAAACCTTATCCTGATCTAGACCAAGTCAGTGATTTTTGGGTCAAGGTCGATCTTAAAAAGAATCGGACTTACCTAATGTCAGGCGATAAAGTGATCTATACGATGTATTCGTCTGGCGGGAGTTATCATCACGATGAAGAAACTGGTAAATACGAAAGTTACACCCCAACTGGTACTTTCTACATCGAACCCGAACGCGGTGATTCATTTTACAACACATCCCTAAATGAAGGGGCTAATAATTGGGTCTCATTCAAAGACCATGGGATCTACCTCTTCCATTCGGTCCCAACGGATGCTTCTGGCAATTACAACGTCAAAGAAGCTAAAAAGCTAGGTAAAAAATCCGCTTCTCACGGTTGCATCCGTCTAAGCATTCCTGATTCAAAATGGATGTCAGAAAACTTAAAAACCGGTACAAAAGTCGTGATCAACGGCTAATAAAAAAGGCTCACATCGAAAAATATCGATGTGAGCCTTTTTTATCAATCTTTCATATACTCCCATGCATCATGCTTAGGATCATTATCTTCGACCACGACTTTTGTTTTAGCTGGAAGGTTATCCATGATCCACTTAGCATCAGCTACACTCAAACGAATGCTACCATATGCTTTGACATTGTGTTTTTTGGTCACCTTTTGCCCTAACATTTTAGCTTGACTTTCGATAACTTTTCCCGCCTGATCAAATGGCACTGACTCAAAGCGATATGCACCATATCCTCTAAACGATGTCCAGTATTTAGCTCCATAGCCCTTCGTCGCGTCGTAGAATTCTTCACCACGTTCCTTCTGAAGCTTAAAATCTCCAGTTGGTGTTTCTTGATAATTCTTGACATTTTCAAAATTTTTCCCGATCGAAGCATACATCGTGTATAACGTATACGGTCCTTGGCGCACGTAAACGCGTTGTTTATTTGGTGAGACCAATAACCAGATCTTTTGCTCGAGCTTTTTAGACTTGACAGCCTGACTTACATCAGGATATGGCAAGGTCTCTGACGGCTGGTCCCAAGCGATCGGTGTTCGCATATGCTTTTTTTGTTCCCGCAAAAGCTCTTTTTTTCGTTTCTCTTCTTGCTTATCAAGTTTTGCTTGACGCTCAACTTTTAGCGCATTTTTTTCTTCGGCACGGTGAATATATACCGCACTATATCCTGCAAGTCCAACTAAAATAATTGCAACTGCCCAATGGATCCAACTTGCTTTTTTCATAATTAAAGTGATCCTTTCTTAACTAATTGACCTTAATTCAATATAAGGATAAGCCTGGAAAATGTCAACTTTATCAGCGTTTTAGCTGGATATTTTCCACATCAAATATCTTATCGATCCAACCAGCATAAAATGAAGCTTCGTGAGTGACCAGCAAAACATTTCCTGGGAAATTCATCAAGGCTTGTTTTAAGGCCTGCTTAGTCTCATCATCAAGATGATTTGTCGGTTCATCTAAGATCAAGAAATTACTTGGTTTCAATTCCAGCAAACACAATTTGACCTTAGTCTGTTCGCCCCCACTCAATAACTTCATCGGTTTGAGTGTATTAGCCGCATTGATCCCCGCCCGAGCTAAGCGTTGCCGGATCGTCTTGGGCTCAAGTTTAGGATAGGCATCTTGTAAGACTTGGAGCGGCGTTTGTTCGGGGTCTTGCCACGTTAACTCTTGGGTAAAGTAATTGATCACCGCCGCATCAACAAATTGGGCCGTCCCGCCAAAAGTTTTGATCTTGCCTAAGATCGATTTGATCAACGTTGATTTTCCGACTCCGTTAAATCCCTTAAGTACGACTTTTTCCCCGTGACTCATCGAAAACGTCACTGGTTCGAGCAACGGTTTGTTATATCCCACCGATAACTTTTTGACCCGCAAAGTCGCACTCGAAAGCAGTTCTAGATATGGGAAGTTGAAATGAGCTTGGAGATTATCACTTGGTGGCGTCAAGCGCTCTAATTTATCCAGTCGTTTTTGCCGTGATTTAGCCATTGCAGCGCGTGTCCCCGCTTTATTTTTGCGAATATAAGCCTCGTCTTTTTCGATCTGGCGTCGTTGCTTTTCATAAGCCTTGAGTTGAACTTCTTTTTTGACTTCTTTTTGTTTGATCGCAGCTTGGAAACTACCGGTATATTTCGTGATCTTACCAAATGCCACATCAATGATCGTATTAGTGATTGCTTCTAAAAAGTCATAATCGTGTGAGATGACCATAAAGCAACCCGAAAATTTATTTAGATAACCGATCAACCACTCGATATGTTCAGTATCCAAATAGTTTGTCGGTTCATCTAAGAGTAAAACATCGGGTTCTTCCAATAATAATTTAGCTAAAATGATTTTAGAACGTTGCCCGCCAGAACAACTGCTGACTTGACGTTCTTTACCTAGGGCATCGATCCCTAGCCCGGTCATGACTTGATCGATCTTGACATCCAAACCATAAAAATCAGCTGCTTCTAACTGTTCTTGGTATTTACCCGCTTTGGCCAATAAAGCATCGTCAAAAGTTGTTGCGTAATCAGCATAGCACTTAGCTTGTTTAGCTTCGATCTCGTATAATTCCTTAAACGCACTCTGCAAAAAGTCACCAATAGTCAGATCATGCGCTGATTCTGCATATTGATCGAGATAACCGATCTTTTTGCCACGTTGCCACTTGATCTGCCCTTCATCCGGTAAAGTCTGGCCCGTGATCAAGCGGATCAAAGTCGATTTTCCCGCACCATTTTGGCCGATAACTCCCATATGGTCTTCTTTGTTCAAGACAAATGAAGTTTGATCATAAAGTTGCTTATCCGCATAACTCATCGAGAGATCTGTTACTTCTAAAATACTCATTTCAATTCATTCTTTCTACTCAAATCTTTCGCTAATTATACCATAGAACCGCTATTTTTAAAGAACTACTATAATTTACCCTTGATATTTAGGAAGTTTTTCGCTAAAATATAAAGTTGCATGAGTAATGAAGGGAGGGACTACCATGTCACAAAATACACACGTAGGCGTTGGTAACGACCGCCGCCCAGTTAACAACAAAAACGTTAAGAAGCGTCGTGCAGAACATCAAGCTGTATTGAGTTTCTTAAAGGAACGCGAAGAAGCTGAAAAAGCTGCTAAATAATTGAGCACCACATGACATACTAGTGGAGCTCTGACCGGGATATCTTAACTGCAGGATCACTCGCGAGATTTTGCTGATAACCCGGGAAAAGTTCAATTAATTGAATACAAATAGCTCCACATGGGCCCCTGTCAGGTGTGCACATGTGGATTTATTTTGCCTTAATTTCCAATATTTTACATAAAATTTACAATGAATTTACCATCGAATAATTTCTTTTTAATAAGTAAGTGTGATACGATAACCCTGTAACCTAATAAATCACATTAAAGGAGGAATTTCGTGATTGAAAACGAAATATTATCAACTTACTGGAGAACAGGCACTTGCTGAATTAAAGAGTTCAGCTAATGGTTTGACTGAAGCTGAGGTCAAAGCACGTCAAGAAAAATACGGTCCTAACGTCTTAGAATCCAAGAAGCATACAACTTTACTCCAAAAGTTCATCGCTCAATTCAAAGACTTGATGATCGTGATCTTGATGGTTGCTGCCCTAGTTGCCATGCTTGCAGGTGAAGTATCCGATGCTTTGATCATCTTTTTAGTGGTGATCCTAAATGCTGTCTTTGGGGTCTTTCAAGAAGCCAAGGCTGAAAATGCGATCGATGCTTTACAGGAAATGACGACCCCTTATTCACGTGTCAAACGCAATGGTGTGGTCATGCAAGTCAAAAGTGATGAGATCGTACCAGGGGATATCGTCTTGCTCGAAGCTGGCGATATCGTTCCCGCCGACATGCGGATCCTCGAATCTTCTTCTCTCAAGATCGAAGAAGCTGCTTTAACGGGCGAATCGGTGCCCGTCGATAAAGAAAGTAGTGTTTTGACTGAAAAAGAACCTCCTTTAGGCGAACAAAGCAACTTGTGCTTTATGAACACCAGCGTCACATATGGTACAGCTGAAGCGGTCGTCTTTGCAACGGGAATGCAGACCCAAGTTGGGCATATTGCTACCATGTTAGATGAAGTTGACAACTCCGTAACTCCTCTACAAAAAAACATTACCCATTTGAGTAAGGTCTTGACTGTTTTGATCTTGATCATCGCTGTTGTGATCTTTGTCTTTGGGGTCATGACAGGACGTGAATCCGTCTTAGACATGTTATTAACAGCGATCTCACTGGCTGTAGCTGCGATCCCTGAAGGTCTACCTGCGATCGTAACGATCACCCTCGCCTTAGGTACCCAGACGATGGCTAAACGCAAGGCGCTGGTCCGCAAATTACCAGCAGTCGAAACCTTAGGGACAACTGAGATCATCGCTTCTGATAAGACTGGGACTTTGACCCAAAATAAGATGACTGTCGAACAACTCTACACTGACCATAACTTAGTAGCAGCTGATAGCTTCAAAGTCTCACCTGAAAAACGTTTAGCCCAGATCATGATCTTAGCTAATGATAGTCAAGAAACGCCCGATGGCCTAGTCGGTGATCCGACTGAAACCGCCTTGATCCAATACTATTTGGATCGTCAAATGGACGTTAAACAAGTCCAAAATGATTTTCCACGGATCAATTCGATCCCCTTTGATTCTGAACGTAAAATGATGTCAGCGATCGTTTCGCATGCTGGCCAACGTTATTTGATGACCAAAGGTGCCGTTGATGAGATCTTACAACGAACAACTAAGATCGAAGATAATGGTGAAGTCAGACCGATCACGCAAGCCGATAAAGATAAGATCTTGAACACCAATCAAGAATTAGCGCTCGAAGCTTTACGTGTTTTAGGCTTTGCATATAAGCCTTTGACTGAAGCAGAAAGCAACGTTGAAGCAACATCGGATAATTTTGAAAATGACTTGATCTTTGCCGGAATGATCGGGATGATCGACCCTCAAAGACCTGAAGTCAAAGATGCCGTTGCTGAAGCTAAATCAGCTGGTATCCGCCCACTTATGATCACAGGTGACCACAAAGATACCGCTAGAGCGATCGCGATCCGCTTAGGTATCATTCAACCAAATGATGAAAGTGGTGTGATCACCGGACGCGATCTAGATGCAATGTCTGATGAAGAATTGAAGCAAAATGTGGCTAAATACTCGGTCTATGCTCGCGTTGCTCCAGAACATAAAGTACGGATCGTTAAGGCATGGCAAGCACATGGCAAGATCGTAGCGATGACTGGTGACGGGGTCAACGATGCTCCAGCTCTAAAGACTGCTGATATCGGGGTCGGCATGGGGATCACCGGGACTGAAGTATCTAAGAATGCTTCCGATATCGTCCTAGCCGATGATAACTTTGCCACGATCATTTTAGCTGTTCGCGAAGGTAGAAAGGTCTTTGCCAATATCCAAAAAGCGATCCAGTACCTCTTGTCGGCTAACTTGGGTGAAGTATTGACACTCTTTATGATGACCATGCTCAACTGGTCGATCTTTGCTCCAGTCCAGATCTTATGGATCAACTTAGTCACAGATACGTTCCCAGCGATCGCTTTAGGTGTTGAAAAAGGCGAAAAAGACATCATGAAAAAGAAACCACGTGGTAGCAAGTCGAACTTCCTATCTAATGGTGTCGGTTCAAGTATCATCTACCAAGGGATCTTGGAAGGTGTCCTAACGCTTGGGGTCTATTGGATCGCGATCAACTATCCATTCCATGAGACATCAGCTCAGATCCATGCTGATGCGTTGACAATGTCTTATGCAACTCTAGGTGTGATCCAATTGTTCCATGCCTTTAACTCCAAATCGATCCATGGAACGATCTTTTCTAAGGAAACATTCAACAACAAGTACTTCAACATTGCTGTCTTGGCCTCAGCTGTGTTATTAGCAATGACGATCTTCGTTCCAGCCTTTAATAGCACGTTCCACGTTACAACGCTTGCGTTAGAACAATGGGGCATCGTTTTAGGCGCTGGTGCTTTAATGATCATCATCGTTGAAGTTGTGAAATTCTTCCAAAGAAAATTCATCTACAAAGACTGATCAGTACGAAGAAAAATGAATAAATAATACGGTAAGGGACCTACTACGATGCATATTTTGCGTCATAGTAGGTCCCTTGTCGTATTATTTTATTTGTTAGACATCACGGTAATTCAACAGCTTGATCAAGTTCAACTAAATAAAGATATTTATGGGGCACAGGTTTATTTAAGATCTGCTCCAAAGCCGTTTGATATAAATTCAACTGACCTTGATAGCGTTGTTTGATCTTTTCGACTCCATCTTCACCATAAACATGATCGGTCTTGTAATCAAATAAAACGACCTCATCATTTTCAGTGATAAAATAACCATCCATGATCCCGTGGACTAAGATCGGATCGGTCAAGGTCTCATCTAACTCCTCAAAAACTTTACCCGCTGGCAAGACCATCGAAAAAGCTACTTCGCGCTTAGCCCGCGTATGATTTTTTAAGAGCTCTTGGCCTAACGGTGTCGTATAAAAAGCTACGAGCTTAGCAACATCGATCCGTTTAGCGACTTCAGGCGTGATCAAGCCATCAGCGGTCAAACGTTGTAATAAAGCATTGACCGTTGTGATCGTTGGGATCTGAGTCAGATCCGATTCTTGGAAGAGCAAGTGAACAGCCGTCCCGATGGCAGCTGGCGTCACTTGAACTTCTTCTGTCATAAAGCGCGGTTTTCTAAAATCACCGACTTCACGATTAGCCGTTGTCTCGGGCGTGATCTTTGCCATTTTCTCAAGGTCAGGATCATCAAACAAACGCTTGATATCCGAAACAGCTTGATAGGCAGCAGTCCTAGTTGCCGCTTCATGTTGATACTTACCTGCTAGGATCTGATCGATCTTAGTTATCATCTCAGGGGTAAGTTTGGTTTGGGCTGTGGTTTGCTCATCAAACCACTTAGTTAGATCTACTTGCGCTAGCCGTTGTTCATCCGCAATATCGTTGTAATTAGCAAAATCCAATGCAAATTCGGCTGGTATCTCATCTAAAGCTGGGTGTGGTCGCACTAAGAGATCAAATGCTTGAGCAATATTTTCCCGCCGTGCAACTGCGGGCAAGATCCAATCCATGAAATTTTTGGCATTGGCGCGAACATCATCTGGCAATAACAATTCAGAAGTTTGAGCCTTTTCGACCAGTTTTTCCACTTGTTCTCGTGAATCATAGCCTGCCACGATAAAGAGTTTTTCTTTGGCCCGGGTCAAGGCAACATATAACAAGCGCATCTTTTCAGCGGCACTCTTATTTCTAGCGGTTTGTTTAGCAAGATTTTTGACCAAAGTCTCATGTTCGATCCGGCGCTCTTGATCTAAGTAATTCATCGCTAGACCAGCTTTTTCACTTAAAATATACTTTTTATCCAGTGAACGCATATTGAATTTTTTAGCCGCATCGATCAAAAATACGATCGGAAATTCCAGCCCCTTACTGCCGTGGATCGTCATGATATTTACCGTGTCATCGCTTGTCTTTAAGACCGCCTCGGAGAGATCATCTTGTTTTTCTTGCATCTTTTTGATAAAACCAATGAACTGAAATAGTCCCTTAAAACTGCTCTGTTCATACATCGCGGCTCTTTCATAAAGTGCATGCAGATTAGCTTGGCGCTGGGGCCCTCCTGGCATGCCACCGACATAATCCAAAAAGCCTGTCTGCTCATAGATCGCTAGGATCAAGGTAGCCAGTTCATTTTGATGCGCCAGATCTCTAAAGCCTTGCAATTGCTCCATAAAACGTGTGATCTTAGCATAAAGCGCTTGGACAAACGGTTCTTTTCCTTGATTGCTTGGATCTTGATAGAATTTTTCTAGGGCGTGGAAATAATCCCCGCTCTTATCATTGATCCGCAGATAGGCTAACTCATTTTCCTTTAGCCCCACGATCGGTGAACGTAAGACCGCAGCAAGCTCGATATCTTGGTAAGGATTATCGATCAAAGCTAAAAGCGCCAACATGATCCGCAATTCCGTTGTTTGAAAATAATTTTGGGACTTCTGCACATAAAATGGGATCTCTAGTCGCTTCAACTCTTCAGATAACAATAGATGATTGGTCCGTGTCTCTGATAAGATCGCAATATCGCCGTATGTGATCGGACGCATCTGGCCTGATCCTCGGTCATAGATCTCAAACTTTTCATCATGCAATTCTTTGATCTTCTTAGCCACTAAAGCGATCTGACCTTCTTGATTGGAATTGATCTCAAAGTCAGGCCCCATCGCTTCTGGTTCTTGATCCCAACGCATTTTTAATGGCTTTTTAGCTGGATCATTCAAAGGATCTTCTTCCGAGGTATATAACAAGATCTCAGTCGGTAGCGACATTTCCGGGTAATCCTTAGCTCCATAAACTAACTGCGCATTTTTGTCATAATCCATTTCCCCGATCTTTTGATCCATGATCTGTGAAAAGATAAAGTTCGTCGTTGCCGTGATATTTTCAGCTGAGCGGAAATTCTCAGCCAAAATGATCCGCTCGTTTGGATCATCTGAGCGACCAAATCTCTGATATTTACCTAAAAATAGTGTTGGATCAGCCAAACGAAACGCATAGATCGACTGCTTGACATCCCCTACCATGAACATGTTATCCTGCGCCAAAGTCGTCAAGATCGCTTCTTGCAGTTGATTAGTATCTTGATACTCATCGACCATGATCTCTTTGTAGCGTGCTTGCAAGAGTTCTTTGACACTTGTATCTTCTTGTTGGCGTAAGATCTTTAACGTCAGGTGTTCTAGATCACTAAATTCCAAGACATGGCGCCGTTTTTTCTCTGCTTGATAGCGGCGCATGAAGCGTAAGACCACTTCAGCTGCCTTTTTAGCCAAGATCTCAGCTTGTGTAAATAGCTCAATGGCCTCACTTTCTTGGGCATTAAAATAATTACTCAAAAGTTCGCTCAACTGCTTTTTCGTCTCATCACGCAGCGCTTGAGCTTGATTTTTTAGCACTTTTTGTTCATCATCCAAGCGGGCTGCAGGGGCCCGTTTGAATTCGACCGCCTCTAAAGTCACTTTTAGCTCGTTATACGAGATCGTTGACAGATCAAGCTCAGCTAATTTACACAGCGCTTGCTCTTCTGTATGATAAAGAGCCTTTAATTTTGCTAACTTATCTTCTGGATCATCGATCTCCTCTAAGATCTGCGCTGCTTGCCCCATATAGTTGGCAAATTTTTGCAGTTGCTCAGCGACGTACGGCATGAATTCATTGCGATAAAAACCACTTTGCTCTAAATTACCCGCTTCCAAATGATAATTTTTAGCCAAATCTTCAAGCCAAGCTTTGGGATCAGGATTGACATTGGCAAAATCAAATAACTCCATCACAAGTTCAGTCAAGCCATCATCACTGCGATCATTAGAAAAATTCAAGGTCAGCTGTTCGAACAAGGGATCTAACTTACCGTAAAGTTCTTCCCGCAGATCTTCCCAAACACTTTCGCGCAGTAAAGCCCGCTCTGTTTCATCAGTCAACAAGCGAAAATCAGGATCGACCTGGGCTAAATAGTAATATTTTTGGACCATACGCAAGCAAAATGCATCGATCGTACTGATATCAGCTACATTGAGTTTTGTCAGTTGTTGTAGGTAAAACCGCTTAGTCTCAGGGTCGGCTTCAGCATTGATCGCTTGTCGCAAAGCGCCTTGGATCCGTTCTTTCATTTCCCGCGCGGCTGCTTCAGTAAAGGTCAAGATCAACATCTCATCCACCGCAGTTTTCTCTTTGATCTTCCTGATAACACGTTCGACCAACACCCGGGTCTTCCCTGAGCCGGCTGAAGCAGCAACTAAAATATTTTTGCCTTCATCGTTGATCGCCTGGAGCTGACCAGGTGTAAATTTGATCTCAGCCATTATTTTTCCTCCTCAGCTTGTAAAAGTTTTAAAATATCGGCGGGCTTTTCCGTTGGGAGCCGATAATAATTATTTTCAGGTAGCATCGGATCAAACTGCATGATCGCTTCATATGGTGTGTATTGTAACGCCGAACCATCTTTGAACAAGGCGGGCATCAGATCGAGCCGCCCACTAAAGATCATATCCGTTGCTTGTTTGATCAATTCTTCATTGTGTAACAACCACGCCTCCAACTGATCGGCAGTCACTAATTGTGCGCCGGTTGCTTTATAACTCCCATTCTTATTTCGTCTAAAAGGATAGATCAATGAATTACCTGAACTCTCGAGCAAGCTTTCATCTAGCCCCTCTAACACATCGGTCTGATCTAGCAATAGCCCATTATATTTGTTCTTTTTGAGCACTTCATCTTCATAAACAGCTTGATAGATCTCTTTTTGCTTGAAGGTCGGATTGTAAAGGTGCATATACATCGCACCAGCTGTCGCGATCTGCTCTTTTGTAGCATCTTTAACTAAAGTCGTCTTATTCTTGAGTAAAGCATCCAAATACGTCAATAATTGTAGCGCTAAGCCAAAATAAGCTTTCGCATGGTCAAATTTCTTTGCGCTCGACTTGTAATCGACCAAACTTAGATAATGCTTATCCCCTAAAACCAATTCGTCGATCCGATCGATCTTACCACGCACGGTCACTAAACGATCATTTGGTGTGGTGAATTGCAGCCCAGCTAGACCGGATAATTCACCTACATGTCCAAATAAAGCTTCGGTCTGGATCGTCTTTAACTTGCTGAATTGCCGCTGTTTGTGGATTGCTCCCCCAACTTGTTTAGCCGCTGCATTCAATTGTCGCGCCAAAAAACGCATTCGGTTAGAACTATCCAAGATCTTAAACTGTGGTAAACGTTTAGTCAGTTCGACACTTTCTCTAAAGTAAGCATCAAATTCGGGCCCCTTTAATAACTTGAGATCTTGCCCATTTTTTAAGAGCAATTTGAAAAATGTATCGAGCAACGTATGGAAGTATTCACCTGTATTGGCTGCGTTCATCTCAAATATCTCACGTTCTTTTAAGCCCAAACCGTATTTTAGGAAATATTCATACGGATTAGCATAAAAGTCTTCTAGCCGCGAGATCGAGGTCTTTAATTCTTTACCATACAAGCCTTTGACACTTTCAGGGGTCAGTTGCTCAGGAATATTTTTATAGTCCAAACTCCGATTTAACTGCTCAAACAACGGTTTAGTCGCAGGATCTTGTTGAAAGCTTTGGAATAGATGATCCCAAACTTCGGGTAATTCCCGCTGTTCGGTGATCGCTTGACGTTCGACTTTGATGAGTTCACTCATTGTGGTCCGTTTAGTACCGATATAATTTAAAGCATCACTCGTTCCATCATTTTTATGGGCGTGGCTCAATGGAAGCTCTAAAGCTTGTTTGATCCGCTCGACATAGGGTGAACATTTGAGATTGAGCTGATCATTATCACTTCGCGGATAACTCAAAAAGAGTTTTTGGGTCGGCGTCAAGAAGGCAAGATAATTCAAAAAAGGCTCATTGGCTAAAACATGTTCAGTATCATCGGGTAGGTAACTCGTTTCACTTAGAGTCGGCTGTAACATTTCCTTATCATGATCGGAAAATAACCCTTCACTGACAGCAACGTCGGGCATCACTAAATCTGTCGCCCCTAAAAGCATGACGACTTTTTTGTCATTTGGTTGGACCATCCCGCTTTCAGAGATGACAACTTGATCCAAAGTCGTTGGGACTTGACTATAGGTTGCTCCTTCAAAACCTGCTTGGAGCAGATCTAAGAAATCTTGGGGCTCAAATGGCTGCTCACCTAAGATCTCCACATACTCATCTAAAAGATCACAAAAAGTCCCCCAGACCTGTTCTTCACGCGTTGAAGCATCGACCTTCCCAGCCTTTAAAGCCTGCTTACGCCAAAGATCTAACTGTTCAACTACGCCGGCATCGACTAAAAATTCATATAACAAACTGGCAGCAGCTTTTCCGGTACTAGCTTTAGCCAACTTCGCATAAAACGGTGGCAAGAGTTCTTTTACATAATTTTTGATCAGATTGATCTTAGCGGTGATCACATCTTCATTTTTCGTTCGTGCGCCAAAATCACTAGTTCCAAACCGATAGTAGACCCAATCTTCACCTAACCATCCCTTTTTACGGTAGCCAAATTTAAGGACTTGATTTTCGGCTAGATCAAGAGCTTGGCGATACTCGGCTAATGGTATGAATTTACCTTCACATTTTGGTAACAACAACTCTGTCTTCAACAAGCGCATCATATCTTCATAGCGGTAGTTGCGCTGTTCGACCAAAAAGAGGGCTTGGATCAATTCGACCAAGGGATGATCGGACATCTTTTTTTGCAGATCGGTAAAAAATGGGATCTCAAATTGCTCAAATGTCGGTTGCAAAATATTTTTATACGGATCTAGATGGCGCGTCAATAATAAGAAATCTTGGTAACGATAGCCCTCAAGTAAGACCATCTGGCGGATCTTTGTGGCTAAACATTTAACTTCTTCTAAACGATCATCAGCCTCGATGAGTTGGAGATCACCTTGCAACTTAGCGGTCAAGGTAAATGGTTTTAGATCATTTGAAGCAATCCAATAGTCTTCCAGCGTAACTAGATCAGCACTGACACGGTCTTGTTTAGCAAAACTATCGACCATGACTTTAACATGTTCTTGGCGTGCTAACTGATACAAGCGATAATACACCTGACCTGAGCGGTAAAAAAGCTCACTTGCTTCTGGAGCATGATGGACATATGGACGATCCAAGACTAAAGAAACGGTCACTTGTTCTGCATTTTGCAATAAACTAGTAATGATCTGATATTCGCCGGCGTTGAACTGGGAAAAGCCATCCAAGATAAAATAACTGTGACTAAGCTCACTTTGCGCCAACTTTTTAGCTAAGGCTTCTAGCATATTAGCTGTTCCAAGGTATTTTCCCTGGATATGTTGCTCAAATTCCCGATAAACGATACTTAGATCGTGCAACTTAGCTACTAGATCGGTATCTTTACTCTGTTCTAACATCTCATAACTATGCCACAGATCCTCACTTGTGATCAAAGCTAAACTCAATTCGATCAATTGACCAGCTAATTGTGACACAAAGCCAGTCTGGGTCTGCTCACTCTTAAAGATCGTCAATTCATCGTTTTTAGTCCGCAAGATCTTATGGACCAACATATTAGCTCCAGCAGCCGATAGTCGGGGCAACTGGTAGCTAGGATCGTTTTTCATAAAATACCAAGCCAACCGTGAAAAAGAAAGGATCTGGATATCCGTAGCGGCTAATAGATCTTGATCTCTACTTTGCCGTAACTGATCTAAAATTGAAACTTCAGCCGCAAACTTTATATGATTGGGAACGATGTAATATATTTTGGCTTTAGGATCAGTTTGACTGATGTTTTTTATCTGCTCTAACAGTAACGTCTGGTGGTCTTTAGCCGCTGTGCCTAGCACAAAATTCAAACTCATAACTTTTTTCCCTTTCTAAATGTAATTTACACCAATTATATCAAAGCAAAACAAAAAAGGCTCTGTTTAAAACAGAACCCCTTTTCATTAAATATTATCGTTGTTATTGAACAAACTATCTACCGAACGATTGTGATAGATCAAAGAAATTGCTTTCGCAAAAATCGGTGCGATCGATAAAACTTTTAGCTTGGAGAATTGCTTGTTTTCTGGGATCGCGATCGTATCTGTTACCACAACTTCTTTATATGGTGATTCTTCTAACTCTTCGACGGCACTTCCTGAAAAGACCGGATGCGTTGCACAAGCATAGATCTCACGTGCGCCCGCCTTATCCAAAGCTGCCGCTGCATCGGCCATCTTACCACCAGTATCGATCATATCATCAAAGACGATGCAGTTATGGCCACTGACATCACCAATGATCGAAGAATTCTCGATATCTAAACGAGTATCATCGCGTTTATCAACGATCGCGATCGGTGCTTTCAAGAGATCTGCTAGATTTCTTGCACCCTTAACACTATTATGGTCAGGCGCTACGACAACAACGTCTTCACAAATGCCTTTTTGCTTAAAGTAAGCGGCTTGTTCGTAGATCGCTAACAAATGATCCACTGGAATGTTGAAGAAGCCTTGTAACTGGCCTGCATGTAGGTCCATGGTCACAACTCGATCAGCCCCAGCTAAAGTGATGAAATTAGCGATCATCTTAGCTGTGATCGGTTCACGCGAACGTGCTTTACGGTCAGCACGTGCATAACCATAATAAGGAATAACTGCATTGATCGAACCAGCACTGGAGCGTCGCAACGCATCCATCATGACCATCAATTCCATAAAGTTTTCATTAACCGGATCAGCGACTGATTGCACGATGAACACATCGTCTCCACGCACACTTTCATTGATGTTGATTTGGATCTCACCATCACTGAAATGCTTGACTGAAGCATCACATAACTTGATCCCCAGTTCATCTGCGATCTTTTGTGCCAATGCTTGATTGGAATTCAATGCAAATAACTTGATATTTGCATTTTCTTGCATTTTTTCCATAAATTCCTCCAGATTTTGTCTAATTGCCGTTCAGCTTAATTATTAGAGACACAGTATATGTTGATTATAACATATTATTAGTCCAGTTGGGCCTTGATCTGTTGGACCATTGCGAGCTCTTCGTTAGTTGGAACTAGCATCACTTTGACTTTTGAAGTTTCCGTGGAGATCACACCTTCATGGTTAGCTTCATTTAGCTCTTGGTCTAATTGAACGCCTAAACAAGCTAAGCGTTGGCAAACATCAGCGCGTAACCATGGGTTGTTTTCCCCGATCCCACCGGCAAAGACCAACACATCGGCCCCACCTAATTGGGCAAAATAACTTCCGACATATGACACGATCTTATTTAGGTAAACATCTAAAGCTAACTTGCAACGTTGATCAGCTTGATTAGCTTTGATATCACGCATGTCATCCGAATAGCCTGACAATCCTAATAGCCCTGACTTTTGGTTAAAGAGCTCAAGAACTTCATCGGCTGTTTTATTGAGTTTCTTCATTAAAAATGGCACGATTGAAGGATCAACATCCCCAGCTCGGGTCCCCATCGTTAGTCCGGTCAAAGGCGTGAATCCCATCGAACTAGCAAAGGCTTTTCCATCTTTAACAGCTGAAACAGATGAGCCACTCCCCAAGTGCAAAGTTATCAATTTAAGATCAGCCAACGGTTTTTCTAAAAGATCAGCTGTCTTTTGCGCCAAATATTCATGACTGATCCCGTGTTCACCATAACGTCTGATCCCATATTTTTGCGTCAATTCATATGGCAAACTAAAGATCGCATTTTCTTCTGGCATTTGTGTAAAGAACTGGCTGTCAAAGACCGCATATTGGGGCGTATCGGGCATGACTTGTTGCATCAATTCGATGTATTTTGCTTCCATTGGATTATGTAATGGAGCATGGTCACTCAAAGCTAAGACTTCTTTGATCGCTGCTTGATCCATCTTAGTAGCTTGCGTGAATTTAGTTCCTCCAGCTACGACACGGTGACCAACACATTTAATGTCAGCTAAAGATGTGATCTCTAACTCTTGGATCTTTTCAATGATCATTTCAGCCGCTTTTTCATAAGATAGGTTATCTTGTATTTCTTGATATGTCTGATCTCCATATTTGATCTCAAACTTTGAACCTGGAGCTAACATCCGCTCTACCAAGCCCTTAGCGACGACTGATTCATCGGTCAATTCAAATAGTTTCCATTTAACTGATGAACT
Organism: Ligilactobacillus sp. RTP31139st1_D10_RTP31139_211217; assembly: GCF_040226755.1. Classification (NCBI taxonomy): domain Bacteria; kingdom Bacillati; phylum Bacillota; class Bacilli; order Lactobacillales; family Lactobacillaceae; genus Ligilactobacillus; species Ligilactobacillus sp. RTP31139st1_D10_RTP31139_211217. The sequence goes on along the minus strand of NZ_JBCOAR010000010.1, from coordinate 12,277 downwards.
TCCGGCATTCATTAACAAAATTTTAGGCATTTCTGCACACCTCCGATACTTTTAAGTATAACTTAAAAAGTAAAATTCAAAAAGATGCTTTATTTTCCCATATAGATTCTATTTTTGTGGAATTTGACAATAATTAATCTGTTTGTTACATAAACGTGACAAATTGTAATTTTATCGGAATATGTATGTTATATAAAAAATGTATACTGCTAGTGTAGATAAATGAAAAGCAAGTAAATATTAAATATTTTTTTAAGGAGAGTTTACTTATGGAAATGAAGAAAGTTATTACGGGAGCTGCCGCGTTATCTGGTTTAGTTGCATTGGGCCAAACAGCAAATGCCGATGAAATTATCGTTAAAGCTGGCGATACAGTATCTGAATTAGCCCTTAAATACAACACAACGATTGATGCGATCCAACAAGCTAACAAATTACAAGATGTAAACTTGATCTTCGTTGGTCAACGCTTAGAATTTGGTAGCAACGTTTTAGCTGCTTCACAAGCTGCTCAACAACAAGCTCAACCAGCACAAGCAGCTCCACAAGCTCAAACTCAAGTCCAAGAAGCACAACCTGCACAACAGCAAACACAACAAGTGCAAACAACTGCTCCACAAACTCCATCAAACGATGCTGAAGCAAGTGCTAAAGCTTGGATCGCTAATGTTGAATCAGGTGGTTCTTATACCGCTCAAAACGGCCGTTATTATGGTAAATATCAATTGACTAACTCTTACCTTGGTGGAGATTACTCCCCAGAAAACCAAGAACGTGTAGCTGATAACTATGTTGCAAATCGTTACGGTTCTTGGCAAGCAGCTAAGTCATTTTGGCTTGCTAACGGCTGGTACTAATATCAGTTAAATATAACTTTACGGACTCAAAAAAATTTTGAGTCCGTTTTTTGCGTGGTTGAGCCAATGACACAATATCTAGCGATTAGCAGAGCAAAATTTATACTACATGTTGTGTAAATTGTGGTATACTGATATCACAATCAAATTAGAAGGGGTTTTATTCTGATGGCTTTAGATCTATATACCAAAGATAACTGCATCCAATGCAAAATGACCAAGAAGTTTTTAATGGAGAATAATATTGAATTTGGAGAACATAATATCTCCGATCATCCAGAATATATCAACTACCTAAAAGAAAAAGGTTTACGCACAGTTCCAGTTTTAGAACAAGATCACGCACCGATCATCAATGGTTTTCGGCCTGATCTCTTAAAGAAGCTGGCAGCTCAATGAAAATAATCTATTTTAGCGTCACCGGGCAGACCCGACGCTTCATCAAAAAACTTGGGCCTACCGTCGATGCCACTGAGATCGATCCAGTGGACCCACTTTTTATGGTAAATGAACCTTTCGTCTTGATCGTACCGACCTATGAAGACGAGATCACTTACCCTGTGACTGAATTTTTAGAATACGCAAATAACGCTGCATCATTAAAAGGGATCGTCGGGACCGGCAACCGTAATTTTGCAGAGTTATTTATTTTTACAGCTAAAAACTTGTCTAAAAAGTTTAATGTTCCAGTGATCTATTCGTTTGAATTCAATGGAACACCCACAGACGTCCAAAATTTCAAGGAAGCGGTGAATGAACTTGAGTCTTAAAGATATCGATATCAACAATGTTACGTACTACGACCTAAACAACCGAGTCAATATTCCTTTAAACGGTCAGATCCAACTCGACCAAGACAAAGCAGCTTTGAGCGCCTTTTTCAAGGAAAACGTCATTCCTAATACGATGACCTTTGCTTCACTTAAAGAACGCTTTGACTATTTACTAGACAATAATTATCTTGAAACACAATTTATCCAAAAATACGATTTTGCCTTCATCGAAAAGCTCTATGCGCAATTAGAAGCAGCTGATTTTCGTTTCAAGACCTTTATGGCAGCTTACAAGTTTTATACCCAATATGCGCTAAAAACCGATGATGGTAGTTATTACTTGGAAAGTTTCATCGATCGTGCAGCGATCAATGCTTTGTACTTTGCTGATGGCGATGAACAATTAGCGCTGCAACTAGCTGATGAGATCGTTCACCAACGCTATCAACCAGCAACACCAAGCTTTTTGAATGCTGGGCGAGCTCGCCGCGGTGAATTAGTTTCTTGTTTTGTTTTACAAGTTACTGATGATATGAATTCGATCGGCCGCGTGATCAACTCCGCCCTTCAACTTTCCCGGATCGGTGGTGGCGTTGGGATCACCTTGAGTAACCTGCGTTCAGCTGGCGCACCGATCAAAGGGATCAAGGGCGCAGCTTCTGGGGTCGTACCTGTTATGAAATTACTCGAAGATAGTTTTTCTTACTCCAATCAGTTAGGCCAACGTCAAGGGGCTGGGGTCGTTTATCTGAATGTTTTCCATCCCGACATCATCGACTTTTTAGCTTCCAAAAAAGAAAATGCCGATGAAAAGATCCGGGTCAAGACACTCTCTTTAGGTGTGCTCGTGCCGGATAAGTTCTACGAATTAGCCAAGCAAAACGCCGATATGTATCTCTTTGACCCATATGATGTCGAAAGAAAATACGGTACACCGTTCTCTTACGTCGATATTACAGCCGAATACGATAATCTGGTCAACGATCCTGATATCGCTAAAAAGAAGATCTCTGCTCGCTTGCTCGAAGAAGAGATCTCAAAATTACAACAAGAATCTGGCTATCCTTATGTTGTCAATGTCGATACAGCTAATAAGGCCAACCCGATCAAAGGTAAGATCATCACCAGCAACCTCTGCTCGGAGATCTTGCAAGTTCAAACACCATCTTTAGTCAACAATCAACAAGGCTATGATGTTTTAGGAACTGATATCAGCTGTAACTTAGGCTCGACCAATATTGCTAACTTGATGGACTCCCCTGATTTTGGTCGGTCTGTCGAAGCCATGACACGGGCCTTGACCTTTGTGACCGATCATTCAGATATCGATGTCGTGCCATCCGTGCAACACGGCAACCACCAAGCGCACACGATCGGACTTGGTGCTATGGGCTTACATGCCTTTTTAGCTAAAAACCAAATGCACTATGGTTCACCAGAAGCTTTGGAATTTACCAGCTTATACTTCATGTTGCTCAACTACTGGACCTTAGTTGCTTCCAACAAGATCGCTAAAGAACGCCAAACTAGCTTTGTTGGTTTTGAAGAGAGTGATTATGCCAATGGTAAATACTTCACCAAGTATTTGACTGAAGACTTTACACCACATTCTGAAAAAGTCAAAGCACTATTCAAAGATATCTTCATTCCAACTAAAGCCGATTGGGAAAAATTGAGTCAAGCAGTCAAACAAGATGGCCTTTACCATCAAAATCGCTTAGCCGTCGCACCAAATGGCTCGATCTCATATATCAATGATACGACTGCCTCACTGCAACCGATCATCAACAAGATCGAAGAACGCCAAGAAAGAAAGATCGGTAAAATTTATTATCCCGCACCATATCTTTCAAACGAAACTTTACCATACTACACTTCGGCTTACGATCTAGACATGCGTAAAGTGATCGATACTTATGCAGCCGCACAACAACATGTTGATCAAGGGATGAGTTTGACGCTCTTTATGCGTTCCTCGATCCCAGCCGGGCTTTATGAATGGAAGAATGGTCGGACTGATAAGATGACGACCCGTGACCTCTCGATCCTACGTAACTATGCTCATCATAAACAGATCAAATCGATCTACTATGTCCGCACGTTTACCGATACACAAGATGAAGTCGGGGTCAACGAATGCGAAAGCTGTGTAATTTAGCGAGGTATTTGGAAAATGGAAAACTATAAAGCAATCAACTGGAACAATTTAGAAGACCAGATCGATAAAGCAACTTGGGAAAAATTGACCGAACAATTTTGGTTGGATACTCGGATCCCCCTTTCAAACGACTTAGCGGACTGGCGGGAATTTTCCGAGGCTGATAAAGATGTCGTTGCTAAAGTCTTTGGGGGCTTAACATTATTGGATACTTTGCAATCTCAAGACGGGGTCGCAGTGCTTAAAAAAGATATCCGGACACAACAAGAAGAAGCCGTCTTCAACAATATCGAGTTTATGGAATCAGTACACGCTAAGAGTTACTCCTCGATCTTTTCAACTTTGAATACACCTAAAGAGATCGAAGAGATCTTTGCTTGGACCGATTCAAATGAGATCTTGCAATACAAGGCGCAAAAGATCAATGATATCTACCAAAACGGAACACCTTTGCAAAAGAAAGTCGCTTCCGTATTCTTGGAAACATTCCTCTTTTACTCTGGTTTTTACACACCACTCTATTGGTTGGGGCATAATAAACTCGCTAACGTGGCGGAGATCATCAAGTTGATCTTACGTGACGAATCTGTTCACGGAACTTATATTGGTTACAAGTTCCAATTGAGCTTTAACGAGTTGAGTGAAACTGAACAAGAAGAATTCAAAGGTTGGATGTATGAACTTTTGTATGATCTCTACGAAAATGAAGAAAAATACACCCATCTCCTCTATGATCAAGTTGGCTGGGTCGATGATGTTTTGACTTTCTTGCGCTATAATGCCAACAAAGCTTTGATGAATCTAGGGATGGATCCGCTCTTCCCAGATACAGCCGAAGATGTTAACCCTGTCGTTATGAACGGGATCTCCACTTCGACTTCCAATCATGACTTCTTCTCCCAAGTTGGTAATGGTTACTTACTTGGTAACGTGGAAGCTATGCAAGACAGCGATTATGAATTTTAAAAACATATAATAACAAGGGTCCCATTATGATGTAAAGATACGCATCATAATGGGACCCTTGTTATTTACTGTGAACTGTATTGTTCTTGAGCGCTAAAAAGATCACGCCTAAACTGGCAATTATCGCCAAACCAAAATTCAATAAAACTACACTTTTGACTGAAAGATATGTCAAAAGTAAACTCGACAGCAACAATGAGGCTAATGAAGCCAGACGCCCACAGCTCGAACGCAATGAAGTCAAAGATGAAATATGCGTCGGTGAAACTGTTTTGGAAAATAGCACGTTGCTGAAATATTCAAAAAGGGTGAAGATAAAGACTAAAACTAAATAACTGAGTAAAAAACTCATTTTGACTGTAAATGCTAAAAACACACTCGCACCCACTAATCCTAACATGGATGCCAAATACCAACGTTTGATCGTAGATGTGTCCAGTTTTACCGGCAAGCTATAGGCACCAAGACTTATCAGTTGGAAGATAACATAGTAAATATAAAATTGCTCCTTATCAAATCCCTGCTTCAAAAATAACGCTTGCCAGAGTTGGTGGTGAGCCTGAAAGAAAAATTGTCCTGCAATCGTCAAGGCGATCATCAGCCGTAACTGCCGTGAATGCTTGAGTTCGCTAAATCCCGTTACCATTTGTGCGACCAAGCTCTGTTTCAAATTTTGCTGTGAAATATCAGTATTTGCCTCAAGATAACCATACCTGACCGCCAAAAACGCTACTAACGTCAAGCTCACACTCACCAAATAAAACTTTATCCCCAACGAGTAATACAACCATGAACCAATTGTCCCGCCCAGCAGTAACCCGATAAGATCCAAACGATTAGTATTACTGATAAATTTAGCGACTAGGTGGCTTTGATCTTGGTGCTTGAGTTCATTTATCAGTTGTGCATCCAGCGTCCCACTTTCAAGTGCCATTGCCAAGCCATAGCACGCCCAAGCAAGTAGCATCGTCTGAAAGCTTTCACCTAACCAAACTAGCAAAAACATCCCGATCAAAAAGACTTTTGCCCATAAAAAGAGAACTTTTTTAGAATACAAATCAGCTAATAAGCCACTGGGATATTCACTGACTAAAATGACCAGACTATAAGTCGCTTGGACCAGCATGATCTGCGTCAATGATAAGCCTTTAGCAAACAAGAGCACGGTCAAAACTGCATGTGGTAAAGATGCCGCTAATGTGGTCAGAATAGTTGCTAAATAAAATATTTTGATATTTTTATGTAGTTGTAACAAAGCACTCCCCCCTTTGATTTGTTACAGATTATAGCACAGAACTTAAATTCCCCAAATCCATTCAATAAAAATAGACTCCAGCTAACAACTGGAGCCAAATTTTAAGAATTATATCCAAATATAACCACAAATATCATTCCATACACCATAAGCAAACTGATAAGGCCAAAGATCACAACAAGCCCGACCTTAGCCAAGGACGACATTTTTTTAGTTTTGATCACAATGAGCATAATCACTAAACTTGCTACTAAAATAGTTAAGAGTGGTAAGAAAAATATCACTTTGAGCAACATAAGCTGTAAAAAACCGTCCATCTTTCTCAACCCTTTCTATTCTACAAGTAAAATTCCACGTACCATAGAATAAGGAGCGCAAGTATTACGAGTACGATCTTGGCAATTGGCGGTAACTTTTTAGTTCTGATCAAAGCAATTATGCCAACTACACTTGCACCTAAGATAATTAGCGGTAACCAAAAAAATATTGCATTTACCCAAATAAAATACAGTAGATCCTTCATTTTCCCCGATCCCTTCTATGTTTATTCCCACTTTAAGTATATCTGAACAACTACTGCCAAAGAAAGCAAAAAACACCCAGACACATGCCTGGATGCTTAATGTTTATTGTAAAAATCTTGGTAAGAGCAAATTGCGTCTGGTGCCCTTTTTGATATGCTTTTGGTTGACAGTCAATGTCACTAAGATCATCGCATCGACTAATGAAGTCCGCTTTCGATAAGCCGTATATTTAGCGCTCCACTTGGTGACATATTTGTTCTTATAGGAACGTAACCCTTGGAAAGCATAGAAGCGATCACCATATTCAAAGATAAAGCGCGCAACTCGTTCACCGATAAAGCTAAAGCGTGATTCACCGACATTTGATAACGGCGCCATCCCCATATCAAAGTACTCATAGCCCTGCTCTTTACCATACTCGAATAAACTGATAAAGATCTTGTCCATGATCCCGGATGGTGCATCTTGACTGTGACGCATCAGATCGATCGATAATGTCTTTTCGTCCATCGGCATCATCGAAGCAAATGCGACTAGTTTGCCCGAAGCATCACGGATCAAACAGACCGGTGCTTCATTTAAGTAGGCTTCATCAAAGAAACCTAGTGAAAAGCCCTTTTCAACTTGTTTACCTAACCAGCTATCCGAGACTGCTTGAAGTTCAGCCATCAAGTTATCATCAAATGGTGGTTTGGCAAAAGTAAATTCATAGCCTTCACGTTCAAATTTATTCATCAAAGCACGTTGCGCCCGCCGCTTTTTACCTTGAAGCGTAAACTCACTTAGCTTGACCAAGCCTTCTTCACCTGTCTTGATAAAATCAAACCCATACTCATGCAGTAACATCGTGAAGCTCTCGTTGATCTCATAAAAGACCAATTGATAGTCATAATTATCCGCTTCTTGCATGAACGCTTGGACAGCTTCTTGGAGATAAGCATGATCGCCCACCGGTTCACCCATGATGATCAATTTATCAGTCTTGATCCGGTACATGAAAAAGAGTTTATCTTCGCCATCTTCGGTGTAAAAATACAACTCTTTATCCTGTAAAAAGGCTAGATGGCTCACTTCATTACCACCAAATTTTTCGATCACCGCCCGCACACGTTCTTTATCAAAACCAGTATTTGCAAAAATGTCTTTACCACTGCACAAATAGTTACTGATCAATAATAAGACACAAGCCGCGATCAATAAGCCGATAAACCCGGAAAGCCAGATACTTTGTGCCGGGAATAAAAAGATCGTTGGCACGCGATGATGATGCACATAGCTTGGTGAGTTGATAAACCCAACGATCGCATACAAGAAGAAGATCCCCGCAAAAATCGAGCCATCTACGATCTTTTTAATGATCGAATAGCGTAGTTGCTTGCGATAGAGCTCTTTACGTGACAAGACGACCATCACTAAGATCACACCTAAAAAGATCGCTAAAGTTGGCGTGTAGACGCGCCATAAAGTATTGACGATCCCGATCCCTAAAATGATCAATGTCGGCCAATAGGCTTTTTTGACCTTAGCTTCGATTCCACGTGCCATCCCGATCAAGGCAAATGCAAAGACAATATCGGTCAACTGGTTGATAAATAAAAAGGTGTACGGATATAGTTTTGCTAAAAATGAGTTTGAATACGCCCAATTAGGAATAGCTGCTTCTAATAACAATAAGATCCCGGAGACATATAGAAAAGCGGTCAATAATATATGGGCCGTCTTTTGCAAGATCAACTTTGGGATCCCGTTTAACTTCTGATTGACTTGACTGCCCGCATAGTGGATAAAAAAGCTCAACCCGATCCCAAAAGGAATGATGTAATAGAACAAACGGAAAAACAATAACCAGATCACGGCTTGCTCTGTGGTGACACCAAACGGCAATAACCCAAACATCATGAAGACATCAAATGAGCCCAAGCCCCCTGGCACCATGGAGACGATCCCTAATACCGAACCTGTAAAATACAACGCTAAAACGGCAGCGTAATTCGTATGTATCCCGAGTTGTTCACCGATGAAGATGAAAAATAACGCTGCAAAACCCCATTCTAACAATGAAGCTAAGATCAAGACCAGTTCTCGCTTTAAAGTCAGATCCTTAAAAAAATCTCCCTGCTTGAATTTAGTCGTTAGAAACAGGATCGGAAAATACAGTCCGCCACCGATCAGCCACGGCCAATAGCCCTTTAAATGTGGACCAAGATCAAAGCCAAAGATCAATCCTAGTGAGACCCAACAATAGAGCGATAGACCTGCTAATAAAAACAGTGCGATCTTAGATAACGCATAGACGACCTGCTTTTTACTAGCATTTTTGTGATAAAAATCAGCCCGCAAAGCTGCTCCTAAAAAGCCACCAAAACCGGCAATATTAGTCGCCGTATTAGTGATCCACCCACTGCGTAAGATGTACCACAGGCTGTATTTATCTGGTAAAAATTTAACGATCGAAAAATCATACAATAGCATGGGACTGACCGCAATAACACCGGCACCAATCATTAAAATAATACTAAATAATGATTGATCAGCGAGTCCCTGTTCAACTTGATACCAATCGACCTCGCGAAAGATCTTTCCGATTTCAAAAGTTACAAAAATCAATACTGAAAGGACAAAAATTAATTTCAGAATAGTTGCTCTTTTTTCAACGAAGCTTTTCATCTGCTGAAACGCTTGCTTCATTTTTGTAAAACCCCCTCGTAATTTATACTTTCTTAATTATACCATATGCCCCACTAAAAAAAGGCCACCCACAACAGGTGACCTAGGGAAGTTATAAACTCCAATCTTCTTTTGGTCCTACCGGCACGATCCCCGATGGATTTAAGTCTAATTGTCCGCGATAATGATGGACTTTGATATGCTCAAAGTTGACTGCATCTGCTACTCCTGGCGTATTGTACAATTGACGAACATAACGCCAAAGATTAGGATAGTCGCTCAAAAGTTTGAGGTTACATTTGTATAAGCCATAAAAGACGACATCAAAGCGCACTAAGAAAACAAATATCTTCCAGTCGCTCTCAACTGGAGCATCGCCAAGCAAATATGCTTGACCTTCTAAACGCTGTTCTAAATCATCTAACATCGTAAACACTTGCGCGACTGCTTGCTCATATTCAGACTGTGTTTTAGCATCTTTCGTCGCATTGACTTTAGCATAAAACGAATCGCAATAAACATTTAGTTCATCGATCTGGGTGCGTAAAGCCTCAGGGTAGTAATCGGTGTGATCTCCCGTCAATTCATCAAATGCCGACTCTAACATGCGCATGATGTCCGCTGATTCATTATTAACGATCTGTCCCGTCTGTTTATCAAACAAGACCGGTACGCTAGCGATCCCAGTGTAATCAGCTTTTGCTTTGGTGTAAACTTCTGGCAATGATTTGGCCCCAAAGATCGGATCAGCGATCGTGCCTGGAAAATCGCTAAATTGCCACCCATCAGCTCCCAATACCGGATCAACGACTGAGAGGCCGATATAGTCCTGTAAGCCCTTGAGATCACGCATCAATAAAGCACGACTTGCCCACGGACAACCGTAAGAAACGTACAGATGGTACCGACCTTTCTCAGCCTTAAAACCACCTTTACCTGTTGGCCCCGCTGCACCATCTGGGGTGATCCAATTACGAAAACCGGGATCGACTTGGATATCTTTGCCCTCAGCTCGCAGTTGAGCTAAACTTTTTTGCGTCCATTTACCGTTAACTAAAGTACCCATATTTTGACCTCTTTTCTTCACTTATAATTTTATTGTAGCTTTTTCCTAGCAAATACTTAACTTATTTGCCTAATCTCTAAAATCTGTACTTTGCATATTCTAAAATATTTTTTGTATATTTTAGACCACACATCAAGAACTGTCAATCAAAATCGCGCACAACAGATATTTAAATCTAAAAAAAGACGCATCCCTCAAATGAGAGATACGTTTTTTAGCAAACTGAAAGTAAATCAGTTGAGAAACTCTTATTTAAGAGTAACTTTAGCGCCAACTTCTTCAAGTTTAGCTTGGATTTCTTCAGCTTCTTCTTTAGCAACGCCTTCTTTGATAACGGAAGGAGCACCATCAACTAAGCCCTTAGCATCTTTCAAGCCAAGACCTGTGATATCCTTAACTGCTTTGATAACTTTAACTTTACCAGCACCTGGATCTGTTAATTCAACATCAAATTCGCTCTTTTCTTCTGCAGCGCCTGCAGCAGCACCTGCAGCTGCAACTGGAGCAGCAGCGGAAACACCGAATTCTTCTTCGATAGCTTTTACTAAGTCGTTTAATTCAAGAATGCTAGCTTCTTTTAAGTCAGCAATGATCTTTTCTGTATCTAAGGCCATTTTAAAATCCTCCATTTTGTAGATAATAATTATATATTTTAATTAAGCGATCAGGATGCGCGCATTAAGCTGCATCTTCTTCTTTGCTGTCGGCAACTGCCTTGACAGCGTATGCGAAGTTGCGAACTGGTGCTTGCAATACAGAAAGCAACATAGAAAGCATACCTTCGCGGTTTGGTAATTTTGCAAGAGCGTGGATCTCTTCCAAGGAAACGACCTTGCCTTCGATCATACCACCCTTGATTTCCAAAGCTTCATGATCTTCTGCGAATTTAGATAAGATACGAGCAGGAGCTGTAACATCTTCATCAGCAAAAGCAACGGCGGTAGGGCCTGAGAATGTATCATCAAGACCTTCGTAACCTGCCTTATCAGCAGCACGCTTCAAGTATGTGTTCTTGATAACACGCATTTCAACGCCTGCTTCACGTAATTCTTTACGCAAGTTAGTAACTTCTTCAACCGTTAAACCACGGTAGTCAACTACGACAACAGAACTTGCCTTTTCAAATTTTTCAACAACTTCTTCAACGATCGCAGCTTTTTTAGCGATAATTTCTTTACTCAATTGATTCACCTCCTAGTCATTGTGTCGAAACTCTTTTAAAATAAAAAAGCTCCATGTCCACCAAGACACAGAGAGAATAACCGTAACATTACTCCTCGGCAGGATATTAAGGCTTGCGCCACCTGAGTCTTAGGTAGAATCATATATTGACCTTTAGTATATTACCATGCAATAGATCGTGCGTCAAGTATATTTGCAAAATAAATTTTAAAATCTGAGTACAAATATCCTACAGCATGAGTTTTACTTCAAATCTTCAGTTTTATAGGTATTAAAACCTTCATAGTAATATGAAACATCGATCCCCTTGAAAAAACTTTCCTTACTCAGATCATCCGTCAAATTATTTTGCAAAAGATATTTGAGTTCACCGGTCGAAACAGGACTGCGCTTCATTGCATTCAGGTATTCGTTTTTATCGATATTATTCCAGGCTACGATCTTACCTAATTTAGCTCTTAGCAGATTATCGAGCCACAAACGCATACTCCGCCCATTTCCTTCACGAAAAGGATGCGCAATATTCATCTGCTATATAAAATGTAGAACAATATGGAAGTTTAAGTACATTCTTCTACACTGTTAGAAAGAATTATATAGTTTTTCCTTTCCTAATTTTATTTACTGCCGTCAATATTAGTATTCCCATATCCTAACGAGAGGGTAATGACAGTGACTAACTCTTACAGTTTAAGGGTGTAGCCCATCCCTGTATTTTTTTAATTAATTAAAGCCAAAAGATTGTAAACCGCATTTTCATCTCGGTCCATAACACTTCCGCATTCATAACAGATATATTCGTTATGCTTAGTTCCATGCTTTAGGTTAC
>NZ_JBCOAR010000009.1:0-87005 GCF_040226755.1 Ligilactobacillus sp. RTP31139st1_D10_RTP31139_211217 | reverse complement strand
GGGTCGATCTGAGGATGGAGTAGAAATCTAGGGAGCGCCTACGCAAAGAATCACTTTATTGGTACCAAGACTGGATAAAACGGCAAAAATAAAATTTGCGCAACGCACCAATTCTAAAAAAAGTTTTGGTGCTTTTTGCGTATTTTATAAATAGAGCGTTCAAATCATTGACAAGCTAAAAACTTATGCATATTATAAGGGGGATCAAACGGATGCCTAATATGAAAATACCGCTATTTCACTGCAATCTTACGCCGATCGTAGCCGAACTTTTAGCGCTAAGATCGGTTGTAAGTAACCATCCAATGGATATCTATTGGGAAGGTGATGGGATGTATTTTTGGGATAATTTTGGTAATGCTCGCTACTGGAAAATGCAAAAAGCCGGTCCAACTCAGATCGTCGAATGTAGTGTGGAATTTGATTACGAAAAAGATCTGCTGGATCTGACAGATCTTGAGCAAGAGCGCGTATTGGCATTTAGTAGTTATTTAGCAGGCTTTTCCGAAACGACACCCGTGGGAATAAAAATCGATTATCTTTGTCAAAAAGCCAAGTTAAAAGTTGTTCGGGGATTTGGTAGATATGACAAGACACCCCAAACAACCGCTTTCCATGACAAATATGGAAATTTGAGTAATCGGATCAAAGTCATTTATTGTATTAAACCAGGGCATAATGAGCTATTACAAAGCGCAAGAATAGCAAGGGAGGAAGATCTATGGTCAAGTCAGTACGTGAGCGTTTAGATGAGCTAGCACGCCGATTAGAAGAAGATTCTGAGTTTCAAAAAGAATTTAGTACAGGATTTGTTCAATATGCTAATCAACGTCATGTTCGTCATGTTTATGGTATGGGACCATTAGTTGTCAGTGAGATCCATACTAATCAAGGACCTGAGAGAACTGACTATCTTGAAAGTGGTGAATGTGGTCAAGGAGTAGTACGGGGGTGGCAACAATGGAAGCTAAAAATGTAGAGTTTCAAAAGTATCAGATCCATAAATTGGTATTTCAGCGCCAAGAAAAGGCCGAGATATTAGTTGCAGATAAGGGAGAAAATCTCGAAGTTAGCAGTATGATCAAAACAACGCCTGATAATAAAAATGCTCGGGTTGAATTGACGACCGTGTATCACGGAAAACGTGAAGAACTTTATTTAGAATTGTGGGGGTATTTTACGCTTACGACCAAACTCGAACGTAATGAGATCACCGATTATTTAGGCTTAAATGGAGTAGCGTTGTTATTGCCATATGCTCGAAGTATCATCTCCATGGTCTCAGTTTTGGATGGTAAAGATGCGCTTTTGATGCCAACAGTCGATGTACTAGGCTTGCTCAAAAGTACCGAGACATTTGAAAATAATCAAAAAACGTAACTTCACGCTAGCTCAGCGAAGTTACGTCAAAAGGAGGTTATTGTAAAATATAGCCGTCAGCGAGTTGGCAGAACTCGTTGACTTGTTCTTCTTCCCAAGCTTGATCTTTACCGAGCTCGGTTGCCATGATGTGAGCTACTTTAGGCGCCATTTCCTTTGCGACCCGAGCATCAAGATACAGGGCGCGGATCCGACGCGCTAACACATCGTCTAGCGTTTGTGCCATCTCTTCGCGCACTGCCCAGACTACTTGGGCTCCGGTAAATTCGTATTTAGGATGAAGTGGTAAGGCAAGTTCAGGCTCTTCTTCTTGTAGGCGTAAGATGGCTGCTTGGTCACTCCCGTAAACATAGCGCCAATCTTTGCGTTCTGCTTCGGTCGTCTGTTTAGCACCATGGATCTTTAACTCACGAGTCACACAATCTTTTGGTGGAAGTTCGGCTACCTTGATCGCTAAATCAACTGTTTCTTCGGCCATTTGACGGTAAGTCGTCCATTTACCACCAGTGATCGTGATCAGCCCCGACTCATTTGAAAAGAGTTTGTGGCTTCGTGAGATCTCTTTAGTCTTATCGCCGTCACCATATTTTGGTGCAGCTAATGGACGTAAGCCAGCATAAGCAGCCAAGACATCAGCCCGAGTTGGTTTGCGTTCAAGGTATTCACCGGATGTCTCGAGGATAAAGTCGATCTCTTCATCCAGTGGTCGTGGCTCTAAAGTGAACTCTTTTAGTGGCGTGTCCGTTGTGCCTAAGATGACTTTATTATGCCATGGCACACAGAACAAGACCCGACCATCAGAAGTTTTCGGGACCATGATCGCATCATTGCCCCCTAAAAATGATCCATCGACGATCAAGTGAACACCTTGCGAAGGGCGTACGGTAGCTTGATGATCTTTGGTATCCATCTCAAGGATCTGGTCAACAAAGATCCCGGTCGCATTGATGACAGCTTTACCACGTAGACTGAACTCTTCGCCGGTAAATTCATCTTTTACGGTGACACCAGCTACTTTAGCGAATTTCTTTTGGACCGAAGTCACTTTGACGTAATTGACCAAAGTTGCCCCGTATTCAGTCGCAGTCTGCATGAGATTGACAGCTAGACGTGAATCGTCGAATTGACCATCATAGTACATCATACCACCGACCAATTTATTATGCTTGATCTGTGGGGTCGCATCGATGACCTTTGCCTTGGAATATATCTTAGAGCGCCCGATATTTAATTTACCAGCTAAGGCATCATAGACTTTCATTCCAATGCTGTAAAATGGCTGTTCCCATAACTTGTAGTTGGCGATGATGAATTTTTGGTTCTTGACCAAATGAGGTGCATTTCGTGCTAAGCGTCCCCGTTCATGTAAGGCTTCTCGTACTAAACGAACATCACCTTGGGCTAAATAGCGGACCCCACCGTGGACGAGTTTGGTCGAACGGCTTGAGGTCGATTTAGCAAAGTCGCTTTGTTCTAATAAGACGGTCTTATAACCACGTGAGGCTACATCGACAGCGACGCCTAAGCCGGTCGCACCCCCACCGATAACGATCACGTCCCAGCCATCAGGATTGTTTTTTAGATATTCAATATTTTTTTGTCGTGAAATAGGCATCAAATCACTCCGATCTAATTGGGTTATTCAAAGTAACGTGTTGCAGTGACTGCTTTTTGCCAACCGCCGTACAATTTATTGCGTCGTTTGTCATCCATTTGGACTTCAAACCGTTTGCCATCTTTGATAACTGCTTTGATCTCATCAAAGTCTTGCCAGTACCCCACGGCTAAACCAGCAAGGAAAGCTGCACCAAGGGCGGTCGTTTCCAAGTCACCGGCGCGTTGAACAGGGGTATTTAAGATGTCTGCTTGGAATTGCATCAAGTAGTCGTTGTTAGCGGCGCCCCCATCGACTTTGAGCACTGGAATATCGATCCCCGTATCTTCTTCCATTGCACCGAGGATATCGCGGACTTGGTAGGCGATGCCTTGTAAAGTTGCTTTGATGAAATCTTTTTCGGTCGTCCCCCGGGTTAAACCAAAGACCGCGCCCCGGGCATCTTGGTCCCAGTAAGGTGCACCTAGTCCAACGAAAGCAGGCACTACGTAAACTTCATCTTCATTTTTGGAAGCAAGTGCGGCAGCTTCTGATTGACTGGCTTTTTCGATGAGTTTTAGACCATCGCGCAACCATTGGATCGATGAACCGGCAACAAAGACCGAGCCTTCAAGCGCATAGTTGATCTCACCGTTGATCCCATAACCGATCGTGGTCAACAGGTTATTTTTAGATAATTGTGGCTTGTTGCCGGTGTTCATCACGATAAATGAGCCAGTGCCATAGGTGTTTTTGACCATGCCAGGTTCAAATGCCATTTGGCCAAAGAGGGCGGCTTGTTGGTCACCAGCCATTCCGGCGATCGGAACTTTAGAACCGAAGAAATGATAAGTTTTAGTCAAGCCGTAGATCTCTGAGTTAGAAACGACTTTAGGTAACATTTCCCGGGGAATATTCAAAATATCCAAGATTTCTTGGTCCCATTCTAAGGTGTTGATATTAAAGAGCATCGTCCGACTGGCATTGGAGTAGTCGGTCACATGAACTTTACCGTCAGTTAATTTATAGACTAACCAGCTATCGATCGTCCCAAAGAGCAATTCGCCTTTTTCAGCGCGCTCTTGAGCTCCGGGAACATGATCGAGGATCCAGCGTATCTTGGTCGCTGAGAAGTAAGAGTCGATGATCAAGCCGGTCTTTTCATGAAAGAGATCTGAGTAGCCTTGTTCTTTCAGCTCATCGGCGATCTGAGCTGATTGACGCGATTGCCAAACGATCGCATGGTAGATCGGTAGACCGGTTTCTTTATCCCAAACGACCGTAGTCTCACGTTGGTTGGTGATCCCGATCCCAGCGATCTGTTCTGGTTTGACCCCTGATTCGATAAAGGCCCCCGCGATCACCGATTGGACGGAATTCCAAATCTCGTGTGCGTCGTGTTCGACCCAACCAGATTCAGGGAAATACTGGGTGAATTCTTTTTGACTGGTTCCAATGTGGTTACCTGCTTTATCGAAGATGATCGCCCGTGAGCTGGTAGTTCCTTGATCGATCGCCATAATATATTTTTCCATGTGGTCATCCCCCCTAATTTGTAGACGTTTTCTTTAATAAGTGTATCGTGCGCAATTAATAAAAATCAATTACTTAGCTTAACCATTGATCCAAACGTGGACAAAGCTTGCCAAGATCCCACCGCAAAGTGGTCCAACGATCGGTACCCAAGCATAGCTCCAGTTAGCATTAGCTTTATGGGGAACGGGTAGGATGCTATAAGCTAAACGTGGCATCAGGTCACGGGCTGGATTCAAGGCAAAGCCAGTCGTTCCACCTAGACTTTGACCAACGACCATGATCAAAAGACCAACGATCAGCGGTTTGAGTCCAGTGGTGAAATTTCCCAGGTTAAGCAAGATCAAGATAAAGAAGAAAGTTGCGATGCATTCGTTCAAGACGTTAAAGAATGGTCGATCGATCGCAGGACCGGTGGCAAAGATGCCGACTGAGTTACCATCTTTGTTTGGGGTAGCTTGGAATTGAGGATAATAGTATAAAATAACGAGTGCTGCGCCGGCAAAGGCCCCGAGACCTTGACCTAAAAGATAAGGTAAGACCTCATTCCAAGAAAAGAGACCAGCACTAGCAAAACCTAGTGTTACAGCGGGATTTAAGTGTCCTTGCGAGCCCATTTGACCAGCGGCATAGACGCCAAAGGTCACCGCCATGCCCCAAGCAAGCGTGATAAACATCCAGTTTTGGCCCCGAGCATAATTATCTTTTAAATTAACACCGGCACCACAGCCGACCCCTAAGAGGATCAAGATCATGGTTCCGAAAAATTCACCTAAAAAGCCTGACATATTATCCATCTCCTTTTATTTGTAATAGTTCTAGTTGTTTTTCGATCTCGGGCAAGTCAACCCCAGCTTGGAGTAGGGAAGCTGCAACATAAGCCCCTTCGATCAAAGCTGTATCGTACAAGTGGACTGGCTTTGTGCTAAATTCGCCTGCCATTTCGAGATTCATCTTAGCACTACCAAGATCATAAAAGGCTAAGATCTCACTAGCTGAATTGTCTTCTAAAGCTGTGGTGATCTTATCAAGACTAGTACCGATCTCATGGTCATCGGTACCGCCAGCAAAAGTGATCGCAATATCGGGTGCAACTTGTTGGAGCAACTTAGGTACACCTTGGGCGATCTGTTCAACGTGTGAGACGATCAAGATCCCATAACTCATTTAAGCTCGCCCTCCGTTTCTAATAGTGCTTCAAAAAGGTAACCACTTGAAACTGCTCCGGGATCGAGGTGGCCCACTGAGCGTTCTCCTAAATAAGAAGCTCGCCCGCGTTTAGCAACGAGTTCTTTAGTTGCTTCGACTGCTTGAGCGATCTTTTCAGATGTCAGTTGCCCAGCTGCGTGTTCGGGCACAACGACTTCCCAAACATCGACCATTGTTTTGTCACCAAGCTCAGCCCCACCACGTTGCTTGATGCCTAAGACCGCAGCTTCCAAGAGTTCACTGAGTTCAGCCGTTGTATTGCTCTTTTTGGCCATTTCTAAAAAGGCAGTTCCATACAAAGGTCCAGCAGCCCCACCAACTTTACTGATCAAAGACATTGCGACTAATTTGAGCCCAGTGGTCAGATCGGCTGGATTTTTGGTCGCAAGTGCTTCAGTCACCGCACGCATGCCTCGAGCCATATTATTGCCGTGGTCGCCATCGCCGATCGGGGTATCTAAGTCGCTGAGATAAGCTTTCTTAGCGGCGATCTTAGCTTCAAAATCATTCATCCAGGTAGTCAAAGTTTCAACTGTTAGTTCCATATCAAATTCCTCCTTACCAAGCGATCGTATCGACTTGATAGTTTAAATATTCGAGCCATTTTTCATCGGCCAATTCGAGGACGGTCAATGAGATCCCTGCCATTTCGAGCGAAGTCATATAGTTGCCAACTTTGCTGAAAACAGGGGTGATATCTTTTGCTTTGAGCCAGTTAAAGACATCATTGCTGAAAATGTATTGTTCCATCAAAGGTGTTGCGCCCATACCGTTGATGAGCACAGCGTATTTTTTAGTAGCGTCAAACTGTAGAGCTTCGTCGAGTTTTGTGAGCATTTCTGCGACTAGCTCTTTAGAAGGTTGGAGTTTTTCACGGCGATAACCAGGTTCACTGTGGATACCGACTCCATATTCGATCTCGTCATCGGCTAATTCAAAGCCTGGTTTGCCAACTTCAGGAACAGTTGCGGCACTCAAAGCCACCCCTAAAGTCTTGAGATGTGGCATGACTTCTTTAGCGAGGGCTTCGATCTCAGCTAGGTTCGCTCCTTGATCAGCAGCCGCTCCTAAGATCTTATGCATCAAAACTGTCCCTGCGACACCGCGTTTGCCTTGGGTGTAAAGACTATTTTCGACTGCGATATCATCATCGACAACGATCGAGCTGACTTTGATGTCGTCTAATTCGGCCATGTCTTTTGCCATCTCAAAATTCATCACATCACCCGAGTAGTTTTTGATGATCAAAAAGACACCAGCACCAGTATCACTTGCTTTGATCGCTTCATAGATCTGATCAGGTGTCGGTGAGGTGAAGACTTGGCCACAGACAGCGGCACTCAACATACCGTCACCAACAAAACCAGCATGAGCCGGCTCATGGCCACTACCGCCTCCACTGACGAGCCCAACTTTTCCCTGCATGGAAGCACGATCGGCCCGTACAACAGCTGTCGTTTCTGGCAGTTGCGTTAGGTAGGTCGGATAAGCTGAGACTAGGCCGGCGACCATCTCAGATACGACATTGCTTGGATCATTCATGATCTTTTTCATGTTATCATCCATCCTTTCTTTTATTGACAACTCTATTATATAATGTAAGCGTAAACATCGTAACGGACAGATTTTACGTTGTGTCCGACAAAGGTTTTGGGGATGCGCTAGAATTAAGGGGTGAGGTGATGAGATGGAATTACTGAATTCAAAGGGGCAGATCATAGATGACCTTAGACGTGGGGTACAGCTCGTTGCGCCTGATCTAAAACTTGTTTCCCAGACGACAGGTTTTATCGCTAAGAGCTTTGCCGATAAGACAGTTCCCGTGATCGCTTTAGGTGGGGCTGGGCATGAGCCGGCTGATTGGGGCTATGTAGGTGAGGGAATGCTGTGTGCTTCAGTCACAGGGATGCTGTTTAGCCCGCCAAGTGTAGCGGAGATCATTCGTGTAACTAAACAAGTGACTAAGCAAAAACAAGCCTTCTTTATTGTCAAAAATTTTCCAGCTGATGTAGAAAATTTCACTCAAGCTAGTGTGTGTTTGCAAAAAGAAGGCTGGCAAGTGGCTAGTTGTGTTGTTAATGATGATATTTCAGTTGATAGTGAGTTATTAGAAAAAGAACGCCGTGGGTTAGCCGGGGCTGTTTTAGTTGCTAAGATCTTGGGCTATTTGGCGCAACAAGGGGCGAATTTATCCCAGTTAAAGCAAACCTCAGAGCAGCTCGTGGCTAATTTGACGACACTGGGGGTCGCTTTTTATGGGTCCGAATTTCGGGTGACTTTGAGAAAGGAATTTTCCCTAAAAAAAGATGAGATTTATTATGGTGTCGGGATCCATGGAGAACCCGGGTATCGCAAGGAACGACTGCGCGCTTCAGAATTGATCGCGCGTGAATTGGTCAATAAGTTGCTGTTGAATCAGCGCTGGTATCCGCAAGAGCGCTATGCTGTTTTGATCAATGGACTAGGAAAGCTGACCGAGCTTGAAAAATTGATCTTTACCGCTGATGTGGTCGAATTGTTGCAAGTAGAAGGAATAGACTTACCCTTTATCAAGGTGGGCGATCTCTTTACTGCCAACGGGCTCGCGGGAGTTTCAGTCACATTGTTGAAATTACACGAGCCTTGGCTAGAAGCGCTTGAAGCCCCCGTCAAGACATACGCGTGGCATCAATAGTTACCAAAAGCAAATTCGATCGCATTACAAACTTTTTGGGCGAGTTCATCGTATTCTTTTGGTTCAGGCAAAAAGAGATTATTGGTCATCGTGTAGGTCAGACCTAGACAATAAGTCTCCACAAAATCATAGGCTTGACGATTTTTGATCAGGCCTTTTTTGCGTAGGATGTGTAATAAGAGGATCTGGATATGCCACGCGATCTCCCGGACGACATCGACTTCGACCTGATTTTTAAGGACGCTTTTGTAAAATTTGGCATTTTCTTGTAGCTCAAAAAAGACTAGCGAAATGATCTCTTGCCACGGGAGATAATCGAGATTACTATCGATGATATCTTCCATTGTTGCTTGGATAGTCCAAGATAATAGGTCGTATTTATCGTCAAAGTTATCGTAAAATGACTGGCGCCGGATCTGGGCTTGGTGCATGATCTGTGCCACACTGACATGTTTGAAGCCCTTTTGCATGACATCTTGTCTAAATATTTGCGAAATCTTTTTTTGAGTGATATATGACATGATAAGCCCTTTCATTTTGAATATCTAAACTAATTGTAACGTTTGCCTTTAAAGTTGTCACACGATAGCTCTGCGCGCCAGCAACTAAGCTTTATGTCAACACTGGGATCGGAATGACACGGATCTCGGCTAGGTTTGGGGTCATTCCTGAAATAACTGTATTTTATTGTTATGTATAAGTATTTAGCATTCAGTTGAGAGTTAGCTGGATGCATTTTTATAAATATAGTGATAAAAATCACAAGAGTAAGCGCTAACACGAAGGCGAATGTTGTGCTAAACTAAAGCTGTTAAAACGTTATAACAGTAAGGTTATTTGTTTGACCACGTATTTTTTCAGCAGCGATAAAACGGTGATCGTGATCGATCTTTTGCTCATGGGGACTTTGATCTATGCACCTTTAACGCTGGTCGGGTTGATGGTCAATGAAGTCGTACCGAAGTTTGCTGTAGGCTCTTCGACGGGTTTTATGGGCTTTTTCTAATATATTTTTGGCGAAACGCTTGCCACTGCTTTGATCGGGATCTTGGTCGCAAAATACGGTTGGATCGCTAGCAACACGGTCTTATATGTTGCCGCTGGCCTAGCTGTGTTATTATTGGTGTATATCATGATCCATGACAAAAACTCGAAAAGGGCGAAGCATAATGAAACTATTTAGACAGATCATCGTTGTTAGCATTTGTATCTGGGGCTTGCTCAGTTTTAGTGAGCCAGTCCATGCAAGTGGCTCTAAGACTGAGACGGTGACCTATAAGATCCGCTATCAAGGTAAAACTTATTCTAAAAAGGCTTTAGTCTATGTACCAGCTAATTATGATAAACAAAAGCAGTACGATGTGTTGTATTTCTTGCATGGTTCGGGGGATTCAGCAACTGGTTTTTATGAAAACAGTCACTACAAGCAGGTGTTAGATAAATTAGCTAAGCAAGGTAAGTTGCAGAATACTTTGGTCGTCTTTCCGACATTTTATCCAAGCCAAGCTTTTGTCACGGGTGATTATCAAAAAGATGATAAATTGAGTCGCTTTTTTGCGCGAACTGAGCTGATGGGGGCCTTAATACCTAAAGTTGAAGCTAAATATAGCACATATGCTAAAAGTACTACCAAAAAAGAACTCCAGCAAACACGGGCACACCGGGCGATCGGTGGCTTTTCGATGGGTGCGATCACGAGTTGGTATGTTTTTGAAGAACAACTGCCATACTTTAAGACATTTGTTACCCTAGGCGGGGATAGTTGGGTCATCCAAGAAGATGGTGGTGGTACAGCAACCAAGCAGACCGCCAAAAAATTGGCCCAAACACCTAAGAAATACCCGGATCTAGATTTTAAGATCTTAGCCGGAGCGGGCAGTCGTGATCCCGCAGCTGAGCTTTTGCAAAAGCAGATCAGGGAAATGAAAAAGTATCGCGGTTTTAATGATACAGACCTTAAATACTATGAGTTACCGGGAGCACATCATACGTTAGAAGCAACGGTCACGCTGTTTGAGCATTATGCAAAACAGATATTTTAGGTGAACACTATGAAAGATAACTTTGACCAACGCATCAAAGCTCGGCAAGCATTAGTTCTGGTGGGAACTTTGGTCGTTGTCGGTGTGATACTGAGTTTAATAATGTAAGTAAAAACGATCGGATCAGTTTTTGATTCGATCGTTTTCTAGTTTATTCTTGTTTACGTTTGTTTAAGATAGCTCTGACCACTTTTTCGCGTGCAGTCATAGTTTCTTTTGCGTGGAGTTTCTCGTATTCATAGACTAAAACATCACCGATCAAAAGTTGTGATAGGCGCCCGACTAAGGAACCGCCATTCAAAAAATCATCAACTGCTGTCTGTAAAACTAAATCAGCCTGTGTTGCGATCGGGGAAGCAGGATAAGTCGTGATCGCGATGACCTTAGCCTGATTGTTTTTAGCGAGCTTAAGTGGCTCCAGTGTATCTTTAGTTCGCCCAGTCAGAGAAAATGCAATGATCAGATCAGACGAGTTTGTGACTGCAGCTAATTGGGCTTGGTAGTGAGGATCTGTCACGGCTTGGGCGCGGACACCGACCCGCAAAAGCATACTTTCTAAGGCATTACTGGAGAGCGCACTGCCTCCAACACCAAAAATATAGATCCGTTGCGCTTGATCTAACAAGGAGATAGCTTCTGTCAGCACATCTTTGTTTAGTTTATTTAAAGTAGTGCTGATCGTTTTAGTCAAAGCCGTTTCGATGCTTGCGTATGGAGAATGTGCTGTCTGGTGCACGTTGCTTGAATAATCTTCTTTGGCGACTTCGACTTTTAGATCAGAGAAACCATCGTAGCCTAATTTATGACAGAGTCGAACGATCGTGGCATCGCCAACATTGGTTTTTTGTTTGATATCATTCATTGTTTCATAGATGATATCAGTCCCAGCCCATAAAAAATGATCGGCAACTTTTTTTTCGGCTGGTGTTAGAGAAAAATAATTTTGGTGGATCTTTTCGCTTAATCTCATGTGAATGACCTCTTTCTATATCTATAACTATACACTTTTTCGGAGTGATTCTCCATATTTCTCCGAAAATGGATAAAAACGTTTACAAAAACCAACGGAGGTGTTATATTGTGGTTGGAGATATTCTCCCAAAAATATAAAAATGGAGTGAGGGGTATGGAAAAAGATGAATTTCTACGTGAGATCAAAGGTGGCTTGATCGTGTCATGTCAAGCTTTGCCGGGAGAACCACTGTATACGCCAAAGGGTGGAGTAATGCCACTATTGGCGCTGGCAGCTGAGCAAGCTGGAGCAGTCGGGATCAGAGCTAATTCAGTTCGAGATATTTTGGAGATCAAGGAAGTTGTTGATCTACCCATAATTGGAATTATTAAACGAGACTATCCGCCGAATGAACCATATATTACGGCAACGATGAAAGAGGTTGACGAATTGGTCGAGACAGGTGTTGAAGTCATTGCATTAGATTGTACTTTACGCGAGCGGTTTGATGGCTTGACGATCAATGAGTTTATTCAGCAAGTTAAGCAAAAGTATCCACAGCAATTATTGATGGCCGATATTTCTACTTTGGAAGAAGGAATAAATGCAGCTAAGGCGGGAGTTGATTTTATCGGGACGACTTTAGCTGGTTACACATCAGAAAGTGTCAGTGTTGATGGCCCTAATTATCAGTTGATCAAAGGATTGGTCGAAGCCGGTCTAGATGTGATCGCAGAAGGTAAGATCCATACACCAGCGCAAGCAAAAAAAGTTCAAGAATTAGGGGTCGCAGGCATCGTTGTCGGAGGTGCGATCACTCGACCAAAAGAAATAGCGACCCGTTTTATCGATGAATTAAGGGGGTAATAAATATGTTTAAGAAATTTTCCCGCCTAGGACAGGCGTTTATGTTACCGATCTCTATTTTTCCAGTCGCAGGTCTTTTGCTAGGCCTAGGTGGAGCCTTGAGTAATGAAAGTGCGGTCAAAACTTATCCATTTTTAGACCAAGCTTGGCTCCAAACGATCTTAAAAGTTATGAGTTTTGCTGGCAATGCCGTCTTTGCTAACTTGGCGTTGATCTTTACGATCGGGATCGCAGTTGGTTTGGCGACCGCTGATAAAGGGACCGCTGGTTTAGCAGGTGGGGTCTCATTTCTAGTTTATACGGCAACGATCAGTGGCTTACTGGAATTATTTTCACCCAAAGGCACAACGATCGATACAGGCGTTGTCGGTGCGATCGTGATCGGTTGTACTGTCGCTTATTTGCATAATCATTATCGTAAAATACAGTTACCGCAATTTTTAGGCTTCTTTGGGGGCTCGCGTTTTATTCCGATAATTTCAGCTTTAGCTGCGATCGTGATCGGTGCCCTTTTCTATCTGATCTGGCCTCCGATCCAAGATTGGCTAAGATCAGCTGGTAAAAGTATTGCTCATATGGGAGCTTTTGGGACTTTCTTATATGGTTTCTTATTGCGCTTGACCGGAGCAGTTGGGCTACACCACACGATCTATCCGCTTTTCTGGTACACCTCATTAGGTGGGACCGAAGTTGTCGCCGGGCATACGATCTCAGGGGGCACAAAATATCTTTTTTGCACAGCTAGCTGATCCTAACCATACCGGGTTATTCACTTACGGTACTCGTTTCTTTGCCGGTCGGTTTGCAACGATGATGTTTGGTCTGCCAGCCGCAGCTTATGCGATGTATCGCTGCTTACCAAAGAGAAATCGCCAAAAAGATGGTGGTTTGTATCTCAGCGGTGGCTTGACTTCATTTTTGACTGGGATCACGGAACCTATCGAATATACTTTCTTATTTGTCGCACCTTGGTTATATGTGATCCATGCATTTTTAGATGGGTTATCATTCTTGTTCGCTGATCTATTGAACATTCGGATCGGAAATTCCTTCTCCGGTGGGTTCATTGACTTCCTATTGTTTGGGATCTTACAAGGTGAAGATAAGACTAATTGGATGCGCGTTATCCTCTTTGGCGCCGTTTGGGCAGTCGTTTATTATCTTGTCTTTACTTTCTGTATCAAGAAATTAAAAGTTGCGATCCCAGGGATGGAAATCGAAGAAGATGTGCCAGTGCAAACTGAGGCTACAGATAGCTCTTTGAATGCTGAAGCTAAAACTGTGATCAAGGCCTTAGGTGGGGCTGAAAATATCGAAACGGTCGAAGCTTGTGCGACGCGCTTGCGGGTAGCTGTTGTTGATAAGAGTAAAGTTGATAAGAAAACGCTCAAGAGTTTAGGTGCCGTAGCTGTGCTTGAAGTAGGTGGCGGTATCCAAGCTGTTTTTGGCGGGAAAGCAAATCTCTTTAGCCAAGAGATCAACCAAATTTTAGGAAAAGGTGATTAAATATGTTTGGACTAAAAAAGAAGAAATTGGATCTAAGCTCACCAGTCGACGGTAAACTGATCAAATTAGCCCAGGTGCCTGATGAAGTTTTTTCACAGGGGTTAATGGGTCAAGGTTTTGCGATCGAACCAACAGCTGATATGATCTATGCACCGGTTGCTGGTAAGATCGCCAATATTTTTCCAACTAAGCATGCAATTAGGATAAAAACTAAACAAGGTCCAGAACTGTTATTGCACTTAGGCTTAGATACGGTCGAACTGAACGGGACACCGTTTGAGCTCTTAGTTACAGAAGGCCAAAATGTCGATCCACAGACACGATTATGCAAAATGGATCGCCAACAGATCATCACGGCAGGTAAAGCTACTGCAGTTTTAGTATTGGTAACTTCGGGTGAAACAGTGACATTGCTTGAACAAGAGCGTGAGCAACATGGCCAAGTTTGCGCTACGATAAAACTTGATTAAAAGTATCAAAACATATTGCTTGCATTTGGTAACGCTTAGAACTATAATTGGACTATACCAATACGGAAGGAAGAATGGACCATGGAAATTATTGTAGTTAAAGACAAATTTGAAGGTGGCAAAAAAGCAGCAGAAATTTTTAAACAAGAACATGATAGCGGTGCCAAAGTTTTTGGCTTAGCGACTGGTGGGACCCCAGAAACAACTTATGAACAAATAGTTGCAAGCGACCTTGACTTTAGCGATGATGTTTCAGTCAACTTGGATGAGTATGTAGGCTTAGCTCCTGATGATGAACAAAGCTATCACTACTACATGCAACATCATCTCTTTGACAAAAAGCCATTCAAGAAGTCCTACTTGCCAGATGGCACGAACCTCGATGACAATGCCGAGACTAAGCGTTACAGCCAAGTGATCGCAGACAATCCGATCGATCTCCAACTTCTCGGGATCGGTGAAAATGGACATATTGGTTTCAATGAACCAGGAAGTGCCTTTGATTCAACGACTTCTAAGATCCATTTGACCGATTCAACGATCAAAGCTAATTCACGTTACTTCGACAACTACGAAGATGTGCCTAAATATGCTTACTCAATGGGTATCGGCGAGATCATGCGCTCAAAGAAGATCTTGCTGGAAGCATTTGGCAAAAACAAAGCCGAAGCGATCAAAGCGATGGTCGAAGGTGAAGTAACGACCGCTGTTCCTGCAAGTATTTTGCAAAAGCATCCAAATGTGACGGTGATCGTAGATGAAGATGCTGCTTCATTGTTAAATTTAGACTAGAGCAGTATCACGGTACTAACAGAGAACAGTTTTTAGAGCTACTGTTATTGGGCGATGAAGATGAGACTAAAGTGCAAGCGTATTTGCAGACAGGTGAGCTATATTTAGCCAAGAAATTTGGCCAAACAGTGGGTGTGGCTTTGATCGTGCCGACGAAAGAACCGACCGTCTTTGAATTGAAAAATCTAGCGGTCTTGCCTGAATTTCAACGCCAAAAGATCGCCACAAAGCTTGTCGAATATGCGATCTTAGCCCAAAGCACGCAGGTCAAACGGTTGATCGTTGGGACTGGTGATGCTGATTTGAATAACATGCGGTTTTATCTGCGCAATGGTTTCCGCTTTTTACGCATCGAACCTGATTTCTTTTTGAGCTACCCGCAGCCGATCTATGCTGATGGGATCTCTTTGAAGGATATGGTTTATTTTTACCGCGATCTAAGCTGATCATGATGTAGGAGTCATGATCGGCTTTTTTTATGATTTAAAAGAAAATTTTTTAATTATAGTATATAATGTCTATTGTGTGGCCATAATTTTGGCTAAATATTGAGTTTAAATTGAAAAGCGAGAATCGAAATGAAAAACAAACTATTATCCGGAACTTTCTGGATGATGCTTGGGAGTATCCTTTCACGGGTCTTAGGGATCATTTATCTTATCCCGTGGCTGATGATGATCGGTTCACCTAGTGATCAAAATGCTGCCCAAGCTATTTTTAATGCAGCTTATACACCGTATGCTCTTTTTCTATCGCTCGGAGTAGCTGGCTTTCCGACTGCGATCGCCCGCCAAGTTGCTGAGTATAATGGGCAAAATCGCTTTAAAGATAGTGTCCATGTTTTTAAATACGGGATGTTGTTTATGCTCTTTACGGGTTCGTTGTGTGGGCTATTGCTCTATATTTTTGCTCCAATGATCGCGCAAAGAAGTGCGGTCGTTTCGACTGAGGTGGCGACAACAGCGATCCGGGTGATGGTGCCGACTTTGATCATCTTGCCACCGATGAGTATGATCCGGGGCTTTTATCAAGGTAATTCCGATATGCAACCGATGGGCGTTTCTCAATTATGGGAACAATTGACCCGGGTGCTCTTTATTTTGGGGGCGACTTATTGGATCATGCTCGTCCAACATGGAAGTTACATCAAAGCGGTCAATTACAGTACGTTTGCGACCTTTATCGGGGCTTTGGCAAGTTACATATATCTGATCGCCTACTCGAGAAAGCGCATGGGGCATTACCGCGAGCTTTACCATGAAAGTGTTCCTGCTCATGATATGCATGTCTTTACGATCTTTAAAAATATTTTCAAAGAAGCTTTACCATTTATCTTTGTTGGTTCCGCGATCACGATCTATCAATTTATCGATCAGCTGACCTTTAAAGATATCATGGTCGATCTGACGGGATTGGATGCATTACAAGCCCAAGATCTGTACACGTATTTTTCAGCCAATCCAAGTAAGATCACGACGGTTGTTATCTCGTTAACGATCGCGATCTCTGAATCTTCCTTGCCGTTGTTAGCAACATTGGCCAAGCGTAATGAAAAGCATCAGATCGGTAAAACGATCGCACAAAACATCGAATTGATGCTACTGACACTTTTGCCAAGTTCGCTATTATTAGCGGTGTTGTCTTGGGAAGTAAACGGGGTCTTTTTCCCGTTTAGTCGTTTGGGAGCTAACTTATTAGCATATGCCCTAGTTACAAGTATCGCACTGGCACTGTTTACGGACTTCTTTACGATCGTTCAATCACTTGGTAAACATCGCCTAGCTGTGCGTTATTTGACCTTAGGGATCATTTTAAAATTAGCCTTACAAGTTCCGTTCACCTATCTTTGGGGAGCGTACGGTGCTTTAAGTGCGACGACAGTATCGTTTTTACTGATCTCCTTAGGGGTGTATGGCCAGATCAAGAAGCATTATCTGGTAAGAGGTCAGATGAGAAATGTGAAGTTGATCATTGTGATCAATTTATTGGTAGCTTTAGCGGCTTATCTGACAAACGAATTGGTCAGTCTAGTCTATCTACCACAAAATAAATTGACGGCCTTCTTGTATGCAGCGGTCTTTGGCGGAGCCTTTGTGCTATTGTATATCGCCTTGTTGAACAAGAGTGGCATTTTCAAAGAAGTCTTTGGTTTTAAAGTTAAATTAGCCGTCAAGGGCAAACATTAGTCGGGTGCGTGAGTTGTGCCGTATAAATAACGAGGGTTCTATCAAGATGTGATCGTGATAGAGCTCTCGTTATTTCTATTTCTACGGGGTTATTCGCCCGCTTGCAAACTGAGCTATTTTAGTTGACAGTTGATAATTTTTTTCTTAAACTTTCAGTGACTAAAAATTTATGGATGGAGATGTTATTGGTGAAACACACTAAATTACTTACTGCATTAGGCGCCTTTTTATTGGTCGTCTTGACTTTGAGTGCATGCACTCCGAGTGAAGATGCCGTTAAAAATAGCTCCTCTTCAGCAAAATCTGATAAGAAAGTTACTTTAAATATTGGAACGATGCCAGCACCGGATTCTTTGCCATTATATGTTGCGCAAAAGGAAGGATATTTTAAAGATCAAGGTCTGGATGTCAAATTGACTAACTTTAAATCACCTAAAGAACGTGATGCAGCGATCTCCGGGGGACAATTGGATGCTGCTGTGACTGATGTGGTCGCTTTGGCTAGTTATGTCAATGGTGACTTAGGTTGGAAGAGTGCGACTGGCTTGACCGGTTATTTTGGGATCGTCACAAGTGATGATAGCGTAAAAAATGTGGCTGATCTTAAAGGTAAATCAGTTGCAACTTTGCCACGTCAAACCCCAACATTTTACCTCTATCAACAATTAAAGCAAAACGGTCTTTCCACTAGTGACGTAACGATCAAGGAAGTCCCAGCTATTCCTGCTCGTTTGCAATTAGTTGAACAAAAGCAAGCCGACGCCACGATCTTACCTGATCCATTTTTGAGTATGGCTAAAGCAAGTGGCTTAAAAGAGATCGCTAAAAGTGATCCTAAGACTTACCAAACAACGATCCTTGGTGTAGACAAGAAATTGGGCGATGACAAGGCTACTTTGGCAAAATTGACAACAGCCTATAATAAAGCAGTTGCTCAGATCAATAAGCATAAGGCCAGCGATTATCAAGCAATCTTGACCAAAGATCTTGGCTTCCCAGAAGCGGTCGCTAAAAACTACACTTTGCCTCATTATGAAAAAGCGGGACGTGTCCCAGCTAAGATGCTTCAAGCAGCCTTCAACTATGCTAAAGAAGAGGGCATCTTGAAAAGTGATATCGATGCTAGTCACTACCAATTACCGGTGGCTAAGTAATGTTTGAACTTGAGCACTTGACGATCGGATATGCGAAGCGTCAAGTCATCACCGATCTTAGTTTGAAGATCCCTGAACAGACGATCTTAGCCATTTTGGGTCCATCTGGGAGTGGGAAGACGACGCTTTTAAATGCGATCGCGGACTTATTGCCGCACAGTGGTGGGATCTCTTTAAATGGTAAACCGGTCACACCTAAGCAAGCCACCCTCGCATTGGTGCCCCAAGATTATGGCTTACTACCTTGGAAGCGTGTCAGACAAAACATCGAACTAGGGGCTAAGCTCAAGGGGCAAAAGCTGGATACTAGAAAAGTACAGCAACTGTGTGCGACCTTGGAGTTGACCGACGTTTTAACTCGTTATCCCAGTCAACTTTCTGGAGGCCAAAAGCAACGAGTGGCCTTAGCGCGGGCCTTTGCTTTGACACCTGATCTGTTATTGTTGGATGAAGCTTTCTCTGCTTTAGATATGGTGATCAAGCGCCGGGCTCAACAGTTGTTCTTAGCGCAGTGGCAACAAAGCCCGGTAACGACATTGATGGTCACGCATGATCTAAAAGAAGCTTTACAACTCAGTGACCAGATCTTGATCTTGACTAAAGACCAGCCACGCTTGATCGAAAATCCACTTCAAGAAGTTTCATTTACTAACCGCGACCGTCCAGAGATCTTGGCGCCGGCTTTGACGAAATTAGAAGGGTTGGTGGCAACATTATGGTAAAACGTGGCTTGCAGTTGCTGTATGCTGTGCTCATCTTGCATATTTTGTGGGCGTTGGGAGCTTGGGTCGTAGATCGGCCCCTTTTGCCGACTCCTTGGGCGGTATATATGTATTTTCCCCACTTGTTGAATATGGATCTATGGTGGAATATCTACCTTAGTTTGTATCGGCTGGCAATGAGTTTAGTGTTTGCGACACTCATCGGTGTTCCATTGGGGATCATGAGCGTTTGTTTGCCTAAATTTGGAGCATTATTTGAACCACTGGTGTATTTTACGTATCCGATCCCCAAGATCGCTTTACTGCCTGTGATCATGTTGTTAGCTGGCTTAGGCAATGCTTCAAAGATCATTACGATCACTTTGATCATCGTCTTTCAAATCATCATTGGAGTCCGGGATGCGGTCAAACAGATCCCACCCACGATGTATCAAGTGCTAGATGTGTTGGCTGCTGATCGGTGGCAGACTTTTGTCAATGTTACGGGGCCAGCGAGTTTGGCGGGCTTTTTCTCTGCGTTGAAGATCGCTTTAGGGACCGCCATTGCCACGCTATTTTTCACAGAGATGTATGGGACACAGTATGGTATGGGTTACTATATCATGGACCAGTGGAATCGCTTGGATTACTTAGCGATGTTTGGTGGGATCATTGTGATCAGTGTGGTCTCGTTTCTTTTATTTTTAACGATCAGCGGTTTAGAGCGTTACTGTTTACGCTGGCAAAATAAATAATATGTGAAAGTTCAGTCGTAAGTAGGCTGAACTTTTTTGTTGACATTTGTAAACATAGGTGTATTATATAGTTGTGATTACAAATGTAAACGGAAGAGGGAGAAATAAATGGCACAAGCATTGACACTAGTTGTAGCAGTAGTTTTGATCGGCTTTATCAGTTGGTGGTTCTTTGGCAAACATGAACAAAAAGAGGTAAGTGCAACGATGGAAGATAAAAATTTGCAAAAAGTAAAAATTGTAGTCGATGGGGGTTATACGCCAAATACTGTTGTTTTGAAAAAGGATGTTCCAGCTGAGATCGTTTTTGAACGTAAAGATCCATCAGCATGTTTGGAAAAAGTCGTCTTTGAAGATTTTGGGATCAATGAGACCTTGCCCAAAGATCAAGACCATGCGATCAAGATCGATACGCATAAGGCGGGTGAATTCAATTATGCTTGTGGGATGAACATGTTTCATGGGAAGGTGATCGTTAAATGATGTCATATCAAAAACGTTTTTGGCTTGCATTAGTTTTATCGTTACCGATGTTGGTGGACATGTTATTGATGCCCTTTGGTGTAATGATGCCTGGGTATAATTGGATCGCATTGGTCACGACGACATTGATCATGGCCTTTGCTGCTTATCCATTTTGGCGTAGTGCCTATGCAGCTTTTAAGCATCATAATGCCAATATGGATACATTGGTGGCCTTAGGGACAGCGGTCGCTTATTTTTACAGTATCTTTGCGATGGCCACAGGACGCCCCGTGTACTTTGAAAGTGCTGCTTTCATCACGGTCTTTGTTTTATTAGGACAAGTCTTTGAAGAAAGAATGCGCAATAATGCTTCGAGCGCTGTTGAAAAGCTTCTCGATCTGCAAGCTAAAGAGGCGACGGTCTTACGCGCTGGTAAACCGGTCAAAATACCTCTAGATCAAGTTAAAGTTGGTGATCTGGTCCAGGTCAAGCCGGGCGAAAAGATCGCAGTTGATGGCATTGTCGTCCGGGGCGATTCTTTGGTCGATGAATCGATGGTGACTGGGGAAAGTATGCCCATCGAAAAGACAAAGGGTGAGCCAGTTATTGGTTCAACGTTGAATACCGATGGAACTTTGGTGTTTGAAGCTAAAAAAGTCAGTGCGGAAACCTTACTATCCCAGATCGTCGAATTGGTCAAAAAAGCCCAGACCAGTCATGCACCGATCCAAAAGTTAACGGATAAGATCTCAAATTATTTTGTCCCGTTAGTAATGATCTTAGCGATCGTGACTTATGTTGTGTGGTACGTCTTCTTAGGTGCAAGTGCGATCACGGCCTTGCTCTATGCGATCGCTGTGATCGTGATCGCTTGCCCGTGTGCGCTGGGATTAGCGACACCGACAGCTTTGATGGTCGGAACGGGTCGGAGTGCTAAAATGGGTGTTTTGATCAAAAATGGTGAAGTTTTAGAGTTAGTTGACCAATTAAAAACGATCGTCCTAGATAAAACGGGGACGATCACTGAAGGTAAGCCGGTCGTAACTGATGTCGTCGGCGAAGACAGTGGCTTAGTTTTAACGGTGGCAGCTAGCCTAGAAGCGGATTCAGAACATCCATTAGCCCAAGCGATCTTAAAACAAGCGGAACAAGAACAGCTAAAGTTAAGTCTGGTGACTGACTTTAAAGCCCAAAAAGGGATGGGCGTAACTGCCAAATTTGAAGATCAAGTAGCCTTTATCGGAAATGAACGGCTTTTGGGTGATGATGAATTGACCACCGAGCAACAGCAAACGCTCCATGACTTACAAGCTCAAGGTAAGACCGTTTCACTGGTCGGTCTAGCGGGTAAAGTTATTGGGATGATCGCCATTCAAGATGCCCCGAAACCGACTTCTAAGCAAGCTTTGGCCTTATTACAAGCTCAAGGCTTAAAGACAGTAATGCTGACAGGTGATAATGAACGAGCAGCCCAAGCGATCGCTAAAGAAGTTGGGATCGATGAGGTTATTGCTGGGGTCTTACCGCAAGAAAAGGCAAACTACATCGAACAAGAACAAAAGCAAGGAAAAACCGCCTTTGTCGGGGATGGGATCAATGATGCGCCCGCTTTGACGACGGCCGATGTTGGGATCGCAATGGGAGCTGGTTCTGATATTGCGATCGAAGCCGGCGGGATCGTTTTAGTCCAAAATGACCTCATGGGTGTCGTTAAAGCTCTGAAATTGAGTCAAAAAACTTTCCAACGGATCAAATTGAATTTGTTTTGGGCCTTGATCTACAATGTGGTCGGGATCCCGATCGCAGCTGGTGTTTTCGTGGCTTGGGGCTTGACGCTCAGCCCAGAATTAGCCGGCTTAGCGATGGCCTTTAGCTCGATCTCAGTTGTCGGTAGTTCATTGTTATTGAATAAAGTTAAGATATAAG
Organism: Ligilactobacillus sp. RTP31139st1_D10_RTP31139_211217; assembly: GCF_040226755.1. NCBI lineage: Bacteria > Bacillati > Bacillota > Bacilli > Lactobacillales > Lactobacillaceae > Ligilactobacillus > Ligilactobacillus sp. RTP31139st1_D10_RTP31139_211217. Next base: position 64,799 of record NZ_JBCOAR010000009.1, on the reverse strand, counting down.
AATATGAGATAATGCTCTAAAAATCATATAAATAGGCAAGTGGTCTACTATGTTTCAGCGTGGTAGACCACTTGCCTATTTACTTGTCGAACACGTTTCGATTTAGCTCAGAGCCGTATTGATATCATTATGTTGATCACAGTAACAAACCAAGTAAGCCTAAGATAACTTCGAGGCCGACGATCTTATGAAACAGTAAGACATTACGTGGGAACGTTGTGACTTTATCGGGTGCTTTGACGAAGCCTTGGACGAGCTGATAGTCGCTTTTGACGGTGAGTAAGGACAAGAGTACAAGCCACGGTAGATAACCGAGCACTGCACTTAAGATCAGTCCCAGATAGCTCAAAACATAATTAGCTTGTAATAAAGTCAAACTGTGCTTGGTACCTAGATAATAGGCAAGTGTCTTACGCCCGATCACAACGTCTTCATCTTTGTCGCAGATGTTATTGGCCAGCATGATGTTAGCGATCGTAAAGACAGCCGGTAAGGCGACGATACTACCGGTTAGCCAAAACCAATTATTGTAGGTCGGAGCGTTATAGATATTGATGTAGACTCCGATCAAAGTAATATTTAAACCCATTGCTAGCCCTGAAACCAACTCGCCTAAGGGAGTCTGTGACATGGGATAGGGACCACCGGAATAACAATAGCCGACTAAAAAACTCAAACTTCCTAAGAGCAATAGAGGCCAGCCACTCAGATAAGCGAGATAAAGGCCACTACCGGCAAAGAGCAACAGTAGAATAGCTAATACGCTGTAAGCCCACGGGATAGAAATATCGAAACGTTTGATGATATTATTAGTGCTATTTTGCGCGGCGGTCGAGTTTTGGTAACGGTGATAGTCACTTAATTGATTATGCCCATTGACCGCTAAATGAAAGCAGATCGCCGAAAAAATCAACAAAAAAGTCTCACCGAGATTTACATGATGGTAGTAATAAGCAGCCATGATCGTTCCTAAGAGCAGAGGCAAGACCGTCAGTAAAGTAGTTTGTGCTTGAACTAAAGCTTTAAAGCGTTGAATAGTCTTGCACCTACTTTCCGTAATAGACGAGGGTCTGGGTATCAGGTGTTACCAATAATTTAGTGAGCGAAGCATTGGCGGGTTCGCTTAGATTTTGTAAATTCCCGATATCTAAAAGTAACGCTGCCAGTAATTTGAGCGTAAACCCGTGACTGACGACTAAAAGTGTTTGGTCGGGATGCTTTTTAGTAACTCCAGCTAAAAAACTTTCCAGTTTGGCAGTGACTTGCGCGTATGTCGGTCCCCCTGAAACTTCCCATGAATTAGGTAACAAGTTATGATGCTCATCAAAATACATTGGATATTGGGCATAGAGATCGGTCAAAAGCTGGCCGTTCCAAGTCCCATAGTCAAACTCGACTAGTCGTTCATCTAAAGTTGGTGTAGTTGAGCTGATGAGGTTAGCGGTTTGGACGGCCCGTTTGAGCGGACTGGCATAGACGGCATCAAAACTTACATTAGCTAGCTTGGCTTTAGCGGCTAAAGCTTGTTGTTGACCGAGTTTAGTCAGTGGCGTGTCAATCTTGCTACCCTGCATGATCTGCGCTAAATTAGCCTCACTTTGTCCGTGCCGCACACAATAGATAGTTGTCATGATAAATTCCCCCATTTCTGCTTAAATTCTAGTGCAAGATCGATTTGAAAGTAAACAAAAAAGCCCTGAAAAACAGGACTTTTTTGTTTAGTATCAAAATTACTTGTTCAATGGTTTCCATTCCCAAGCTTCGACTTCAGGTAGGTCAGTACCTTCATCACGAATGTATTGGTGATGTTTTGCGATGATGCTATCCATTTCAGCAACTAATTCGCCGTACTTGTCTGGGTTAGGCAAGCTCAAGACAGCTGATTTCACTAAGTCGAAACGATCCATTTGGTTTAGGACACGCATGTCAAATGGGGTAGTGATATCACCATTTTCACGGTAACCGTGGATCTTGATGTTGTGGTTGTGGCGATCAAAGAAGATGTCACGGATCAAGCCTTCAAAACCGTGGAAGGCAAAGACAACTGGTTTGTCTTTAGTGAAGTACATGTCAAATTCATCATCACTCAAACCACGAGGGTCAACTTTAGGACTTCTGAGTTTCAACAAGTCGACCACATTGATGAAGCGGATCTTTAAGTCAGGCAATTTTTCATGCAAGATCGAGATTGCAGCTAAAGTTTCCAAGTTAGGTTCTGTACCTGCAGCTGCAAAGACGATATCTGGTTCAGCGTTTTGATCTGTTGAAGCCCAATCGATGATCTTAAGACCCTTGTCGACTAATTCTTTAGCTTCAGCAGCTGAGTAGAATTGTTCACGTGGGTGCTTAGATGAAACGATCAAGTTGATCTTGTCGCGGTCATTTAAGACTTTGTCAAAGACAGCCAACAAGGAGTTTGCATCAGCTGGCAAGTATTCACGGATAAATTCAGGTTTCTTATCAGCTAAGTGACCTAAAAGACCTGGATCTTGGTGAGTGTAACCATTGTGGTCTTGTTGGAATACCGTTGAAGTAGCCACCACGTTTAAGGAAGGTATTTCTGTTCTCCAAGGAATTTCCTTAGCTTTACGTAACCACTTGAAGTGTTGAGTCAACATGGAGTCAACGACACGTAAGAAAGCTTCGTATGAGGCGAAGAAACCGTGGCGACCAGTCAAGACGTAACCTTCTAAGAAGCCTTCATCTTGGTGTTCAGACAATTGTGAGTCGATGATCCGGCCTTGTGGTGCCATGAATTCATCGTTAGGTTCTTTGATATCCAACATCCATTGGCGGTTTGTTTCTTTGAAGAGTGGTGCTAAACGGTTAGACATTGTTTCGTCAGGTCCGAAGATACGGAAATTCTTGTTAGCATCGTTTAATTTAACAACATCTTCAAGGTAACGACCTAAAACAGTCATATCTTGTTCTTTGTTCTTACCTGGTGTTGTTGTATCCACAGCATAGTTGCGGAAATCAGGTAAAGCTAAGTCACGGATCAATGAACCAGGATTTGTATGTGGGTTCATTGCCATACGTTTGTTGCCCTTAGGTGTCAATTCAGCCAATTCAGGGATCAAAGCACCTTTTTCGTCAAATAATTCTTCTGGGCGGTAGCTTTCCAACCATTCGACCAAAGCATCAGCATGTTGCATGTCATTTTGGTCAACTGGGATCGGAATTTGGTGAGCTCTAAATGAGCTTTCGATCGGTTTGCCATCCCATTCCTTTGGACCAGTCCAGCCCTTAGGTGCACGGAAGACGATCATTGGCCATACAGGTAATGAATTGTCATTGTTCTTACGTGCATTTTCTTGGATAGCTTTGATCTTTTCGATAGCTTTATCTAAGCCAGCAGCCATTTCTGGGTGCATCTTTTCAGGGTCAGTCCCTTCAACAAAGATCGGATCCCAGCCAAGACCTTCGAAGTATTTACGTAAGTTTTCGTTTGATTCACGTGACAAGATCGTTGGGTTAGAGATCTTAAAGCCGTTTAAGTCTAAAATAGGTAACACAGCCCCGTCATTTATAGGGTTGATGAACTTGTTTGACATCCAAGATGCAGCTAATGGACCAGTTTCAGCTTCACCGTCACCAACAACAGCAGCCACGATCAGATCAGGGTTATCTAGGACAGCCCCAGTTGCGTGGGAGATCGAGTAACCCAATTCACCACCTTCATGGATCGAGCCTGGTGTTTCAGGGGCAGCGTGAGAAGCGATCCCACCTGGGAATGAGAAACGTTTGAAGAGTTTCTTCATCCCTTCAACATCTTGCGTGATCTCTGGGAAAAGTTCAGTATAACTACCATCAAGATATGAGTTGGAGACCATAACTTGACCACCGTGACCTGGACCTTCGACATAGAACATATCAAGGTCGTATTTGTTGATAACACGGTTCAAGTGAGCATAGATAAAGTTTTGCCCGGCGATCGTACCCCAGTGGCCGATCGGTTTGACTTTCACGTCAGATGCTTCAAGTGGGCGACGTAATAATGGGTTGTCCTTTAAGTAAAGTTGTCCCACGGAAACATAGTTAGCGGCACGCCAGTAAGCATCAAGTTTGTTTAAATATTCTTTAGATGAGTAATCTACAGTCATGGCGAGATCTCCTTTGTTAATTTCTTTCTACACTTCTATAATAACGTTTTCTTGGGAGATGTCAACCATTTTGAATATTGGGACGTACCAAAATTAAATTTTACGGAACAAATGCCTATAATAAAGGATTTTTGCTCGAAATTTCTTTTTGTTCTTGGAGCTTGATCACTTCGATATCACGTGAGATCATCAATTCTTCATCAGTCGGAACTAACAAAGCAGCGATCTTAGAATCAGGTTTAGTGATAAAGCCTTCTTCACCCTTAGAATTGAGCGTGTCATCTAGTTTGACGCCCATGAATTCGAGTTCGTCACAGACTAATTTTCTGATCACATCGGAATTTTCTCCGATCCCAGCTGTAAAGACGATCCCATCTAAGCCTTTCATTTCGGCGTAGTATTGCCCGATATAGCGGACGATATTTTTGATAAAGAGCGTAACGGCGATCTGTGCGCGTTTGTTGCCTGCATCTTTGGCAGCGATGACGTCACGCATATCAGATGAGACGCCCGAGATCCCTAAAAGTCCAGACTGTCTGGTCAAGATCGAGATCATTTCTTCTGGGTCGGTGATGTTTAACTTTTTCATCATGTAAGTCACTAGTTCGACATCGACGTCACCCGAACGAGTCGCCATTGTGACCCCAGTCAGTGGGGTGAAGCCCATCGTTGTATCAAAAGACTTGCCATCTTTGACAGCACATAGAGAAGAACCGGCTCCCAAATGACAAGTGATCAACTTGAGGTCTTTAAGCGATTTGTGCATCAAAGCTGCGGCTTGGCGAGCGACATAACGGTGACTGATCCCGTGGGCTCCGTAGCGCCGGACACCGTATTTTTCGTACCATTCGTACGGCACGCTGTAGAGATAATTTTTTTCTGGGATCGAATGGTGATAGGCGGTATCAAAGGAAGCAACAGCTAAAGCATTTGGCAAAAGTTTTTTGAAGACTTTGATACCCAAAAGATTAGCCGGATTGTGTAAACGAGCTAGGTCACTGATCTCATCGATCTTTTTGATCACATCATCGTCGATAACGACGGAATGGTCGAAGTATTCGCCCCCAGCTACGACCCGATGACCAACGGCGGTGATCTCGTTTAGGTCTTTGAGCAAATGGAGTTCGACTAAAAGTTTCAACAAGAGATCAACGGCAAAAGCATGATCTGGGATCGGCAGTTCTTGGTGATATTTTTGACCGTTGTATTTGACAGTCACGCTCGAGCCTTCGATCCCGATCCGGTCGATCAGCCCACTGGCTAAGACATCTTCGGTGGGGATCGCAAATAATTTGAATTTTAAACTAGAACTACCAGAGTTGATGATCAATGTTTTTTCCATGGTGAGGTAAACCCCTTTCATATAGTTAAATCCATTACTATCATAAGCTAACTAGCACCCAATGTAAACGCTTCAGTTTGTGAAGTGGTGAGCTATCATAGGGCAATAACGTCTAGTAAATAACGATGGGAGCACCCTGATGCGTTTGTTGCATCAAAGTGCCCCTATTGTTTAAAGTAATTGCCTCACAAACTCACTTGGATTTAATTTAAAAAGGCTAAAACACCGTATAAAGTGATAAGTATCACCGCTAGACCCCATTGCCACTTAGGCAGGTGGTCTTGAAAGCTAAAAGTTCGCGGATAGCCCTCTAAAAAACCTTGGACTCGTATTGCTTGTGCTAAAGCATCGGACCATTGAAGAGAGGTCACGATCAACTTTAGATAGAGTGCGGGGGTATAGAAGTGATACGGGTGTTGCTTGTTCAAAGCAGCATAACGCATCAAGCGGAGTTGCTTTTGTAAAGCGCTGACCATATTAGCAGCGGCTAAAAAGCCATAAACAAAGGTCTGAGAGAGCTTGAGATGTAAGACTAAGCTAAATAAGATCTTCTCTAAACTCGTGGTCAAAAGCAGACAACAGCCTAGCAATAAATAACAAAAGAGCCGGCTGGTGTACAGGGCTGCATTGGCCCAAGCATTTGTTTGACTAAAGGCGATAAAGGACCACCATGTTCCAAAGGCGAGGGGCAAGCTGACCAATAAGATGAGCCCGAGCTTTTTGTAAGACACGCGTTGACTAGCCAGGTAAAGCAAGCACAGAGCACAAAGAGCGATATTTAGCCATAAAACATGGGCAAAAGCGAGCAATAGCCCTAGACCAAGCATGAGGATGACTTGGATCGTAGGATTTAAGCGAAATTTTGTCAATTTTCGTTTCCCCCTAGCTTTAACGTTTGATCTTCAAAAATAAGTTCGTAATCCAAATGTTCAGTGATCCCTACGCGTTGATGCGAGGTCAATAAGACAGCGGTCTGTTCAGCTTGGCAACTGTCTTTGAGCAAAGTCAAGCAAGTCTGGATACTAGCTTGGTCGAGATTGGCGAAGGGCTCGTCTAAAAGTAAGACCGGTTGTCCCATTGCTAAAACACTTAAAAATTGGAGTTTTTGTTGCTGCCCGCCGGAGAGTTGGTAAATAGAGCAGGGCTCAAGTTCATCCAGCCCCAGGACCTGTTTGGCATGTGCAAGCCGTTCTTTAGTCCAATAGTGGGGCGCTAAAGTATTGCGGCTGACAAGTGCGAGTTCTTCTTGGACGGTCGCACAACTAAATTGCGCCGTCGCTTCTTGGAGCATGAGGCCGACTGTTTTGGCCCAACGCTGTTTGAAAAAATGCGGTGGACGTTGCCCAGCATAGCTCAATTTTCCTTGATAGGGGATAAGGGTACAAAGCGCTTGCAATAAAGTCGATTTCCCCACACCATTTGCTCCGCTCAACAGCCCGAGTTGCCCTTGGGGAAGGGTAAGATCATGTGGTTTCAACAATAAATTTTCCCCGCGAGTTAAACTGAGCTGTTTCCAAGTTAATTTCCCGGGTTTTAATGGGCGCCGATCTAGGGGAGCCGGAGTGGCTGACGTCAATTTGGACAAGTCGAACTTGATGAGACGACTGTGCTCGGCATTGAAGCGATAGGCAAAGTCGAGCAAGTCTTGGTAGCCACTGGGATCATGATCAGCGATGATAAAAGTCTTGCCTTGATTTTTTAATTTCAATAATAGCTTTAACAGTTTGGCTTTACTAGTCGGATCAACGTTAGCAAAGGGTTCGTCGAGTAAGATGATCTCACTTTCGGTCGCCAGTACACAGGCGAGGGCCGCTTGTTGCTTTTGTCCACCTGACAGCGTAGAGAGTTGGCGATCTTTGAGCGAAGTCAGTTCTAGTTCTTGCAAGATACGTTGCTTTTGGGCAGTGATCTGTTTAGCTGGGAGCTGTAAATTTTCAAGGACAAAGGTCAATTGTTGGTCTAAAGTCGCCATACAAAAGCGTTTGTCAGGATCTTGAAATAGCATCCCGATCCGTTTAGCACGCTCAAAGGGCACGATCTGTTCGAGGGGCTGATCTTCTAAAAAGATACCGCCATGGGTGATCTGTCCGCCAAATTGAGGATACAGTCCACAAAGCAATTTAAAAAAGGTCGATTTACCACTGCCCGAAGGAGTAGCTAATAAGCTACAAGTTTGGGGCTCAACGTAAAAATCCAGCTTTTCAAAGAGCGGTGGTCGCCCGGGGGCATAGCTAAAAGTCAGTTCTCTAAGTTCTAATTTGACCATCAGATGCGCACCTTAGCTTTCGAGACGAGTTTTGCGATCTGGTAGATGAGTACACCATCAAAAAAGGCTAAAGATAATAGCCGGATACCAAATAAAGTCAATAACATCGAAAGTGGGTAGGCCTGGTAACCACTTTGGAAATAATCCCAAGCAAAGGTCACAATGGCTGAAAAGATCACAGATAAGGTCAGTGCTTTTTTGCCAAAATTTTTATAACCATAAGTCAAAAAGCCTAGTTCACTGGCAGCCCCTTGTAAAGCACCCGTGATCAAGTTAGCCGCACCCCAGCTGGAAAAGAGCAACATCTCAGCGGTCGCAGCGAGAAATTCGCCTAAAAAAGCCGCCCCTCGACGTTTCAATAAGATCGCTGCCAGTGGACCAGCCATCAGCCAGATCCCAAGCATCAGATCATTGGCGTAAGGTTTAAGGAAAGTTGCCGCTAAAGCGTAGTATAGATAGCTTGCACCTTGATAGATCAAACCAAAAAAGGCAGCTAAAAGGGCAAGAAAGATGATATCTTTGGTTTGCCAATGTTGTTTTGTTGAATTTGGATCGTATGTTTGCATACAAAAACCCCCTGCTTAGATTATATAAGCAGGGGTGTGATGGTCTGGGCGCACGAAAAAATGCTAAGCTCCCTCCGCTGGTATTAACCAGATCAGGTGATATGGGTATTTCTCAGCCAAACGGCACCCCAGCTTATATCGCTCACAGTATAGCAATGTTTATGTGAGCTGTAAAATATTATGCTTATTGCGCAACACTGACAAAGGTATTGAATTTCAAATATTTGTAGTGGAAACGCATGTGTGAATATTCAAACGGTGTCCCGTTATCTAAGAAAAAGACACCTTCCATGATCCCAGTCGGTTCGTGTTCATTTAAGCCTAATAATTCACGATCGTTAGGCGTTGATGGCTCGGCAAAGACTGAGAGAAATGATTTAGTGACTGACTGATTGTGCTTATCTTGCATGTAGTTAAAGATCGAGCCTTTGATCGTTTGTTGATCTAGTTTAGGCACGATCTTGATCGGAATATAGCCTGTTTCGATCATAAATGGTTGGTCATCAAAGAGACGCAAGCGCACGATCTTGTAGACAAAATCTTCTGGATCTAAGAAGAGATCGCGTTGCAATTCTTCACTGGGACGTTCGACGTCAAAGCTCAAGACTTTGATCTTAGGTTTTTTCCCGTCCATTTGGAAGTTATCGGTGACCCCTAAGTTAGAACCTTCTTCGTAGTTGAAGACCGATTCATTTTTGAGGTATAGGGGATTGATAAAAGTTCCCGAGCCTCTTTTTTTGAAGATGATCCCATCATTTGCCATGCGATTCAACGCGCGCTTGATCGAGCTACGACTAACATCATATTGACTGGCAAGCGTACGTTCATCGGGTAGTTTCATATCGGGGAATTCATGATCAAAGATCTTTTGTTTGAGATCAGAGATGATCTGTTTATAAATAAGTTCGGCCGTAGTTCTCACCCTTTCACTAGTTCTTATTAAATTCTAGTTAACCACAAGAAGACTAAAACAACAAGAAATAAAAAATATTATGAGTTTTACTAAAATTTTACTAACTATTTTGGCAAATAAATGGTAGAATATTTTTGAGAGAATTGAAACTCATCTGCTGGGAGGAAATAAAATGTCAGTTTTAGTTTTAGGTGGCGCTGGCTATATCGGTTCACACACAGTTGACCGCTTAGTAGACCAAGGCCAAGATGTTGTAGTAGTTGACAGCTTAGTGACGGGTCACCGGGCTGCGATCAATGATAAGGCTAAGTTTTATCAAGGCGATCTTGCAGATCAAGATTTCATGCGTAAAGTATTTACAGAAAATCCTGAGATCGATGCAGTGATCCACTTTGCAGCTTACTCATTGGTCGCAGAATCGATGAAAAAGCCATTGAAGTATTTTGATAACAACACGGCTGGGATGATCAAGTTGTTGGAAGTTATGAATGAATTTGATATCAAAAATATCGTCTTCTCATCCACCGCAGCAACTTATGGTATTCCTGAAAAAATGCCGATCATGGAAAGTGATCCACAAGATCCGATCAATCCTTACGGTGAAAGTAAGTTGATGATGGAAAAGATCATGCGTTGGGCAGATGAAGCCTACGGGACAAAATTTGTCGCATTGCGTTACTTCAACGTGGCGGGGGCTAAGCCAGATGGTTCGATCGGTGAAGATCACGGTCCAGAAACGCACTTGATACCGATCGTTTTACAAGTAGCTCAAGGCAAGCGGGATAAGTTACAGATCTTTGGTGATGATTATAACACACCAGATGGGACCAACGTGCGTGATTATGTGCACCCATTCGACTTGGCGGATGCTCATATTTTAGCGGTAGATTACTTACGCAAGGGCAATGAGTCCAATGCCTTCAACCTAGGTTCTTCGACAGGTTTCTCCAACCTTGAGATCGTTGAAGCAGCTCGCAAGGTAACGGGCAAAGAGATCCCAGCTGAGATCGCTCCAAGACGTGGCGGTGATCCGGATTCCTTGATTGCAAGTTCCGACAAAGCCCGTGAGATCTTGGGTTGGAAGCCACAATTCGATAACATCGAACGCATCATCGAAACAGCTTGGGCATGGCATTCAAGTCATCCAAACGGTTATGATGACAAATAAGAAGTGCAATTCAGAGTGCTTAGAAACGTATAAATAAGAGCCGCCGACATTGTAATGTGTATTTTGCATTACGATGTCGGTGGCTCTTATTTACTAGTCTCTGCTCTGAATTGCACGTTACGGATACATAGCTCAAGTGCGCATTTTGCATTGCGTTGCATTTATCCACAAAAAAAGGAAATGCCAGCTGACATTTCCTAATACGATCTAGGTGAGTTGGGTCAAGAGTGGTTTTGCCTTGGCGTTATCCAATGGCAAGTAAGCCGGACCAACAGCTGCGCGATCGATCGCTAAACTATAATTGCTTGTGAGTGAAGGGACCATTTTTGAAAGCTCGTTCAATTGTTCCGAGACAAAGCGAGAGAAGGAGAAGTTGCGTTGCTCTTTCATCGTTTTTTCAAGATCAATATTAAAGGTCACATCTAAAAAGCAACCACTTTCCTTATCGGATAAACGCCATGCTTTACTGTGGTTCTGTCGTGATTCAATTTTTTCAACTACTGTTTCAGCCATAAAAAGCCCCTCCTAGAAAAATCTTTGGTTGTATTAACGTCTATACCATACTATGGATCAAAATTTTTTGCAAGCGTTTTACATTTGTTGATAAGTAAATCAGCAGAAATCATTATTTGAGTGCCTTAAATAGTGGGGGTCTAAGGACTTATCTTTAATACTTAAGATTATTTTAAGGAAAAATCTGCAAACTATACCAATTTTTGAAGTTTTAAAAAGTCGCTAAGCATCTGTGCAAGCGCTTTAAATAAAAGTGTAAATGCGGTAAAATAAGAGTAGTTAAATAACGCATTTATAAGTGAGATTTGGAGGAGATTTTTGATGGATATCTTTAGAAAAGAGCTTGATACCTTTGATGGACATACAGTGACTCAGATCACTTTGGTCAACGATAACGGAGTCGAGATCTCATGCTTGACGATGGGAGCGATCTGGCAAGCTTTTAACGTTCCAAGTGGTGCGGGGAAGAAGAACTTATTATTGAGTTTTGATCATACAAAGGATTACTATGCCAACGCTCAAAATATCTGTAAGGTGATCGGTCGAGTAGCTGGCCGGATCGCGCATGGTAAGTGTGAATTAAACGGTGAGCAGGTTCAATTGCCACAAAATGAGAACGGTAATACGTTACATGGGGGCGCAAATGGATTTAGCACTTATAACTGGAACTATACCACTTCACGCAATAAAAATAGTGTGAGTGTTATCTTCCAAAAGAAGATCACCGAGAAGATGGATGGTTTCCCAGGAAATATTTTGGCAACGATCATCTATACTTTAAATAACAATAACAAAGTGACAATCGCCTTTAGTGCATTGGGTGGCTCAAAAGATAGTTTGTTCAACCCGACCAACCATGTATACTTCAATTTGAGTGACCGCCAAGACCTTTCCAGCCACTCACTTAAGATCAATAGCAGTGCAACGTTAGAGACGGACGAAAATAATATTCCGACTGGCCGGGTCAAAGATGTCGAAGATACACCACTTGATTTTAGAGAGTTCCGCAATGTTAAAGTAGCCGCTGACGAAGCTGACGGCTTTGATGATGCTTTTGTGGTCAACCAGCCGGGTAAAGGGACAGAACCGATCGCTGTTTTACGTGATGAAGATAGTGGCCACCAGATCACGATCGATTCCGATCGCAACGGCTTGGTAATGTACAATATGCCAGCCTTAGATACTGAGATCAAGTTCACACGTGATCAAGGTAAACCAGCGATCCCAGGCGAAGGTTTAGCGCTTGAAGCTCAGACCTTACCAGATGCGATCAATCAAGAAAACTTTGGTGATATCATCTTACCGAAGAACGGTAAGCGTTCATATCACATCCAATTTGCATACGATAAGATCAAGTAACTGTTTTAGGGCCGTGTTTTATAGAAGCACGGTCTTTTTTTGTGATATTCGACTTACTACACTTATCAAGTATTAATGGTATACTTAAATTATTATCTTTAAGTAAGGGGAAAGTTTATGGATCTTTGGAAAAAGTTTATCAATAATGTCTCCTTGAGACGATTCGTCGTCTTACTAGGCATCATTGGTGTTTTGTATGCTTTACGTAGCTTGATCAGCATCATTTTGCTGACGTTTATCTTCACATTTTTAGTGGTACAGCTGACCAATTATATTCGGCGGTATGTGAAGATTCCATCGCAATTGATCGTGATCGTGACCTATCTATTGTTCATCGGTTTTATCTATCTAGCAGTGACGATCTATGTACCTAAACTCGCTGTCCAAACCGAAGCGATGATCAATTCATTATTGAGTTTTTATCAGCATCCACCGCATGGAGCGCAGGATCTGATACACTATATCGACCGCTACTTTGGTAAGATAGATATCATGCAACAGTTCAAGGGTGGCTTTGGGATCGCGCTAGGCTATCTTAAGAGTTTGGGCTCGATCGGCTTTACGTTTGTGATGTCGTTACTGTTGAGTTTCTTTTTTACGATCGAAAAAGACGATCTCTATCGTTTTTCTAAAGGCTTTTTGAGTGGCCCATTTGCGTGGTTATTCGAAGATATTTATCATTTTGCCAAGATCTTTGTGAATACTTTTGGGGTCGTACTTGAAGCTCAATTTGTGATCGCCGTCGTCAATACGGTGATCACCACGATCTGTTTGGCGATCATGAACATGCCTCAATTGCTCAGTTTAGGGATCATGGTCTTTGTGTTGAGTTTAGTCCCTGTAGCTGGGGTGATCATTTCCGCGATCCCGATGATGTTTATCGGCTATTCGGTCGGTGGGTTGCGCTATGTCTTTTATATTGTTATTATGCTAGTCGTTGTTCATGCTTTGGAAGCCTATATCTTAAATCCAAAATTCATGGCTAGCCGCACGGAATTACCGATGTTTTACACCTTTGTCGTCTTATTTGTTGCAGAACATCTCTTTGGTGTTTGGGGCTTGATCGTGGGTATTCCGATCTTTACCTTTATGTTAGACGTTTTAGGCGTAAAGCCGGTCCATGCCAAGGGTGAACGTTTGAAGAAAGTTAGAAAGTTGGAGCGTAAAAATGAATAAGCAGGAATTTTTGGCAGAATATGCTGTTGCCCGCAAAAATACTGATTCGGTCAAGTGGGATAATTTAAAAGAAACTTTCGATGCAGAAGATCTATTGCCACTTTGGGTCGCTGATACTGAATTTAAAGCACCAAAAGAAGCACTTGAAGCGATGACAAAACGGATCGCGCACGGTGCGTTTGGCTATTCACTAACACCGGATGCGTATTTTGAAGCTTATTTTAAATGGCAAAAAGAACGCTATGGGATCGAATTACATCGCGAATGGATGCGTTTTGGCACAGGGGTCGTGCAATCTTTGAGCACGTTAGTCAACTTGTTGACGCAAAAAGATGATGCTGTTTTGGTCTTGCAACCAGTGTATTATCCATTTATGAAGGTCATTGAAAATAATGAGCGTAAATTAGTCGTTTCCGATCTCAAGAATGAAGCTGGGATCTACTCGATGGATCTAGCCGATATCGAAGAAAAGATCACGGAAGAGCAAGTGAAGTTATTGATCTTATGTTCACCGCATAATCCAGTCGGCCGTGTCTGGTCTGAAACAGAACTAGCCGAGCTACTCGAATTATGTCGTCAAAAGCAAGTGCTCGTGATCGCAGATGAGATCCACCATGACCTTTTGTTGACAGATAAACCATTTATCTCAGCTTTAGAAGTCAGCGAAGGCAAGTATCGCGATAATTTAGTCGTTGTCGATGCGCCATCGAAGACCTTTAACATGGCAGCTCTGCAAAATAGTCATGTGATCATCCCTAATCCGCAGATGCGTCAGCGCTATGACAAGTTAGTTGAGCGTTTAGCTGCCCCAGCCGGTAGTATTTTAGGCAAGGTGGCTGCAGCTGCTGCCTATGAACATGGTACTTCGTGGCTCGAAGGTCTATTGGAAACGATCCAAGCTAACTATGACTATGTAAAGGAAAATCTAACTAAAGCTTATCCACAGATCGTCATTTCACCGTTAGAAGGAACATATCTAATGTGGATCGATCTTAGTGCAGTCGTGGATCCAGCTAAATTAGAGTTTTTTGTAAAAAATAAGGCTGGTTTAGCAGTCGATTTTGGCGATTGGTTCGGCGCTTCGGGTGCGGGACATATTCGGATCAATTTAGCCACGACACCTGAAAATATCGAACGTGCCGTGACTGCTTTGCTGAAAGCTTTAGATGAAAATCAAAGCTAAATTCACTAAAGCACTATCAATTTTTTGCATTTCAGTGTAAAATATCTTTGTATCATAAACATAAGAAAGAGGTTTTTACTAAATGGCAAAATTAGTATTTATCCGTCACGGACAAAGTGAATGGAACTTAGAGAACCTTTTCACAGGTTGGGTTGACGTCAACTTGAGTGAACAAGGCGAACGTGAAGCTAAGGAAGCTGGCCGCAAGTTAAAAGAAGCTGGTATCGAATTTGATCAAGCTTACACATCTGTTTTAACACGTGCCATCAAGACTTTGCACTTCGCACTTGAAGAATCAGGCCAATTATGGATCCCTGAAACAAAATCATGGCGCTTAAACGAACGTCACTACGGTGCATTACAAGGCAAGAATAAAGCTGATGCAGCTGAAAAATACGGTGACGAACAAGTTCACATCTGGCGTCGTTCTTACGACGTATTGCCTCCATTATTGGATGCAAACGATGAAGGTTCTGCAGCAAACGATCGTCGTTACGCAGAATTAGACCCACGTATCATCCCTGGCGGTGAAAACTTGAAGGTTACTTTGGAACGTGTTATCCCATTCTGGGAAGACAACATCGCTCCAGACTTGTTGGATGGCAAGAACGTTATCGTTGCTGCACACGGTAACTCATTACGTGCCTTGACAAAATACATTGAAAACATCTCTGATGAAGACATCATGGACGTTGAAATGGCAACAGGTCAACCAGTTGTTTATGAATTGGATGACAACTTGAACATTGTCTCCAAAGAAAAGCTTTAAGATAAAGCCTTTCGGTAAAAAGAAGCGTGATCTCCGAGCGAGACCACGCTTTTTTGTTAGCTTATTTATCAGCAAAATACTGTTTTACTTTAGGGACGACTTCTTTGCCGTAGATCTCGATCGCTTGCATGACATCTTCATGAGGCATGGAAGCGACAGGTAAATGGAGATAGAAGCGAGTTAGACCTAAAGTCTAGATCATCTTGATGATCTTATTAGCTACCATATTAGCATCACCGACGAAAATAGCCCCTTCATAGTTGATACTTTCAAGATATTTTTCGTATGATAGGCCGGCCCAATGAGGCCGTTCTTGACTGATCGTGTCGGTCAAAAATTTAGTCGGGTAGAAGTAATCCTTGATCGCTTTTTCGCGGTCATGAGCTAACCAGCCCCCAAGAATGCGCAGCTATCGACATCTTAGTGAGATCTTTGCCAGTTTTTTCAGCGACAGCACAGTAGAGTTTTGTCAATGGTTGGAAATCTTTAAACTTGCCCCCGATAGTTGCGTAGACGATCGGAAGGCCCATTTCAGCTGCCCGGATCGTAGAATCGATACTACCACCAGTAGCTAAAGCAATCGGTAATGGTCTTTTTGAGCGAGGATAGATACCTTTATGATCGATCTTAGGTGTAAATTTTCCTTTAGGCCAGTCTAAGATCTCATTTTCGTTGATCTTTAGTAACATATCTAGTTTTTCTTTAAAAAGATCATCATAATCTGCCAGATCATAGCCAAAAAGCTCAAAGGCTTCGGTAAAAGAACCACGTCCAGCCATGATCTCGATCCGGCCAGGGGCAACCGCATCGATCGAGGCATATTGTTCGTAAACTCTGATCGGATCGATCGTCGGTAAGTTAGTAGTGGCACTGGAAAGATGGATCTGTTTTGTCCGCGCTGCAGCCATTGCTAAAATGATCTCTGGAGCTGAAACGGCGAAGTCCTTGCGGTGGTGTTCAACAACTGCAAAAGCATCGATCCCAAGTTTATCTGCCAGTTCAACTTCTTCTAACAAGTCCCGGATCCGCTCATCATGGCTGATGGCTTGCCCAGTTTTTTCAAGTGGAGTCGTTTCACCAAAAGTAGAGATACCTAATTCAATTTGCATAAGAAATATCCTTCCTTCTTTCTTTAGTTTATATATAAACTTATTTTTTGTAAGCAAATAATAACATGTGTTTTAACATTTGGCAATAGTTGCGAGAAGTGGTAGAAATACTGAAGCAAATTAGCTATTCTTAGAAAATTGCTTGGTAAAGTTCTAGATGTTACTTATGTAGCGAGTAAATAGCCTATAAAAAAGCGTGATCTCCGGGTGAGACCACGCTTTTTTATATCACACCACTAAAGAAATAGATCACCGTAGCTAAGATCATTAGCAATAATCCGATCATACTGAGGGGATGTCTATTATCTCTTTCAAAGTAGTTAGTTAGTATTGTGAGCAGTACTAAAAATTCTGGGAAGAAATCATATTTGTGTAGTAAAAGATGTGTGGCTAAAAAGATGAACAACAATAGCAACTGGAAGACCAGTAAGAAGCGCGAACGCATGTGTATTCCCCCTAGACTTTCTCTCTACTTTAATTATAACCGAGGAAATATCTAAAATAAAAAATCGTGATCCAAATAGATTACGATCAAAATTACAATAACAGTACAAATAAAAAGCACAGCACCCAAGCGGTACCGTATAAAGCATAGTCGAGGCGCATTCTTTCTTGATTTAAACTGCACCAAGAAAGAGCTTGGAAGACCAAGCCGACTAATGCTAAAACAGAAAGCAATAAAAATAATATATTACTGTTGGACGAATTTTTGAGTAGTTGTTCAAATAGCAGTAATACTAGCCAAAAAAGATTGAAGATCAAGAGATAAGTCCGTGTTTTACTGAGCAAAAAAAGCCACTTCTTTTCTAAATTTATTCTTAATTTCATTATACAGCAAGCAAGAATATTCGTAGTAAAAAACGCCTTTCAATGAGCTGAAAGGCGTTTGGTCGATCATTCAGAAATAACGAGCATTGATTTGATCGTTTTGCGATTTTGCATATCTTTGTAAGCTTGATCGATATCATCCAAGCTATAAGTTTGGGTAAAGACCCGGCCTGGATCGATATCACCATCGAGAACAGCCTTTAATAAGATCTGCTTATCATATGTCGTCACGGAAGCAGAACCCCCACCGATCGTAATATTTTGGGCAAACGTTGAGCCTAAAGGTCGGTTGTTATAGTGGGGTACACCGACATAACCGATGCGCCCACCGTTGTGTAAAACTCCAAGTGCTTGTTCGATCGAAGCTTCAGTCCCGACACATTCAAGGGCAGCATCTGCCCCGCCACCTAAGATCTCGCGAACTTTGGCGATCCCTTCTGGCCCACGTTCGGCAACAACTGCAGTCGCACCAGATGCTAGAGCCATTTCTTGGCGGTCTTTGTGGCGACTCATGAGGACGATCTGTGAAGCCCCGCGCATTTTAGCTGCGATCACAGCACATTGTCCGACCGCGCCATCACCGATCACGACTACTTTATCGCCGGGTTTGACATCGGCCACGCGCGCAGCATGGTAACCTGTTGGCATGACATCAGCCAAAGTCAACAATGATTTTAGCATACCTTCAGTATAATCAGCTGGCTTGCCAGGGATCTTGATCAAAGCCCAGTTACCGTAGTGGAAACGAACGTATTCGGCTTGGAAACCACTTGACCAATTGCTGTAGCCGGGATGGTTATCACAAGTACCATCAAAGCCAGCGCGACAAGCATCGCAGTGACCGCAGCCATGAGTAAATGGAACGATCACGAAATCGCCAGGCTTGACCGTAGTGATCGCCGAACCGATCTCTTCAACGATCCCTAAAGCTTCGTGCCCACTATTTTCTGAGTGAGCTGCTTTATCGTCGCCGTGAGCATATGACCAAAGATCTGAGCCACAAACACACGCCCGTACGACTTTGATGATCACATCATCATCCCGCTCGAGGCTTGGCTTTTCGACCTCTTCGATGATCATTTGACCTGCTTTTTCAAAAATTGCGCTTTTCATGAAATCTACCCCTTTCGTCTTATCGCTAACATTATAAAATATTGTCCACAAGGTATCCAATACTTAGTTTCGATAATTAGTTATGCAAAGGAGGAATAGCTCGTTGTTGTTTCCATTTGAAAAATTTTGTCCAGAAAAATAAGAAAAGTAGATAGGGGATAAGTGAATACTGGGAGAGATAGAGCGTTACTTCTTGTTCATCAGGTGTGATAAAACTTTCAACATGTAAACCTAATACAGTCGTGAGCTTGGCATTTCCCTTGATCAAGAACATTTCGATGATAAAATCTATGATAAAAAGATAGATAAACATTTCTGTTCCACGGATGATATAATTTTTAAAATTCGCAGCCATTGCCTTATGCTCCTTTCTAAGTTGATCATATCATGTAAACGCTAACGATGATAGCTAAAAATAACAATTGATGCCGTGGTCACAAAAGACTTGGCGATACTCTTGGAGCTCTTCGGGATGTAAGGCTTTGACATCTTCAAATTCATACTTGCGTCCTAGAAGTTGATATTTATTTTCACCGAATTGATGGAATGGGAGCAGTTGAACATCAGTGATCTGATGCTCATTGAATAATTGTGCGAAATGTTTGGCGTCAGTCAATGAGTCGTTGAAGCCAGGGATCACCGGAATGCGTAAAACGATCTGCTTGTGATGGGCAAAAGCATACTGGATATTTTGAATGATCAAGTTATTTTGGACACCCGTTACTTGGCGATGTTTGAGCGTATTGTAGTGCTTAAGATCGGTGTAGATGAAGTCAACGTATTCGATGAGTTCCGCAAATTTCTGGGGCTCCACATAGGCGGTCGTTTCGATCGCAGTGTGGAGCCCTTTTGCTTTCGCTTGTTGCAAGATGCTTTTGGCAAAGTGGAATTGTGCAAAGATCTCGCCACCTGAAAGGGTAAGGCCACCGCCAGATTCTTCATAGAAATCGATATCTTTTAGGACTTCGGCGATGATCTCGTCTACAGTCCTTTCTTCGCCGATCGTCGTTTGTTTTTTAGTTTGTGCATCGAGGATCGATTCGGGGCGCCGACGTTGTGATTCAGGATTGGCACACCAAGGGCAACGCAAAGGACAACCCTTTAAAAAGACTGTCGTGCGGATCCCCGGGCCATCATGGAGCGAAAAATGTTGAATATTAAAAATGATACCACGGTCAGTAACAACCATTATTAACACCTCACTTGCTTTTTTCTTTATCATAGCAATAAAACGAAAATATTTCAATTACGAACGAAAGAAAATAGAGTTTTACTTTTTAGCAGAATCGATTAAAATAGAATTTGGGGTGAAGTTAATGGAACGTTTAGATAAGATCATAAAATTAGTTTCAAAAGAGCGAAAAGTCGATGTTAATACGCTGTCCGAGACATTAGGGGTTTCGAAGGTCACGATCAGAAAAGATCTAGATAAACTTGAAGCAAAGGGATTATTGCATCGAGAGCATGGCTATGCGGTCTTAAATAGTGGCGATGACATCAATGTTAGATTGTCATTTCACTACGATGTCAAAAAAAAGATCGCACAAAAAGCGGCTGAATTAGTCAACGATAATGAAACGATCATCATCGAGTCGGGGTCGACGTGTGCGTTATTGGCAGAGGAGATCTGTCGGACTAAGCGGGGCGTGACGATCTTGACCAACTCTTATTTTATCGCCGACTATGTTAAGCGCTATGACTCGTGTAAGATCGTTTTACTCGGGGGCGAATATCAAAAGAACTCACAGGTGACGGTGGGCCCACTAGTCAAAGAGATGATCAGATTGTTTCACGTGCAACTTGCATTTATCGGTACCGATGGCTTTGCTGAAGCGGTCGGCTTTACCGGTAAGGATCTGATGCGCACCGAAGTCGTTCATGCGATGGCTGAAGTTGCCGATGAAGTCGTGATCTTGACCGATTCATCGAAGTTCTTGCAACGTGGAACAGTTGGTCAATTTACCCCTGACCAGATCAGTGGTGTTATTACGGATAAGAATATCAGTGCAACTAAAGAAGCGTATCTCCTGCAAAATCAAGTCAAAGTAACCAAAGTCTAAGTAAAGCGTGCGATCATGGATAACAAGAGATCTATTACGATGCGATAATACGTATTGTAATAGATCTCTTGTTGTTTATAGCTCGGATTTTTACGTCTAAAATAGGGAAAACATTTGTATTTTTTCTAATAACATGCTATGTTTATTACGAAAGAAAGTTTATGATTTTCAAACGAAAGGGAGGCGCGAAAGATGACACTTGAACTACTTACCCAAAAATACACCAATGAGACACAACAAAATTCGCAAAAGCACTTTGGTTATTTAACACCGCGAATGTATAAATATCGCAATAAAGTTTTAGATAAAAAGCCGTATATTGATGCACAACGAGCACTTTTGGTGACAGAAAGCTACCAAAAACATCAAGCTAAGCCAAATGTTTTGAAAAGAGCTTATATGCTCCAAAATATTTTAGAGAACATGTCGATCTATATCGATGATGAGACTATGATCGTGGGTAATCAAGCTTCTAGTGATAAGGATGCTCCGATATTTCCTGAGTACACTTTGGAGTTTGTTTTAGCTGAACTTGATCTGTTCGAAAAACGTGATGGGGATGTTTTTTATATCACTGAAGAGACTAAAGAGCAGTTGCGTGCGCTTGCGCCTTTCTGGGAGGATAATACGTTACGGGCGCGAGCGGGGACCATGTTACCCCAAGAAGTTCAAGTTTATATGGAAACGGGCTTCTTTGGGATGGAAGGTAAGATGAACTCGGGCGATGCGCATTTAGCGGTCAATTATCAAAAATTACTAACTGAGGGTCTGCGTGGCTTTGAAGAAAAAACCAAGCAAGCTAAGGCCAAACTTGATCTGACGGTACCGGAAAACATTGATAAATATCATTTTTATGATGCGATCTTGATCACGATCTCGGCAGTCAAAAATTATGCCCAACGTTTTGCTGATCTAGCGCGCAAACAAGCCAAAGATGCGTCGGCTGCTCGGAAAGCAGAGTTGTTAGAGATCGCAGCGATCTGTGAAACTGTTCCCTATGAACCAGCCCAAACATTTGCGCAAGCGATCCAAGCGGTTTGGTTTATCCAATGTATCCTTCAGATCGAATCGAATGGTCATTCGTTATCATATGGAAGATTTGATCAATACATGTATCCTTATGTTAAAGCTGATCTTGAGGCAGGGCGCGAGACTGAAGCTTCGATCGTTGAGCGCTTGACCAATTTGTGGATCAAGACGTTGACGATCAATAAGGTTCGAAGCCAAGCCCATACTTTTTCTTCGGCAGGAAGTCCGCTCTATCAAAATGTGACGATCGGTGGGCAGACACGCCAAAAAGAAGATGCTGTCAATCCGTTGTCATTTATGGTGCTCAGATCAGTTGCTCAAACACACCTGCCACAGCCTAATTTGACGGTCCGCTATCATGCCGGGTTAGATCCAGAATTTATGAATGAAGCGATCGAAGTGATGAAACTTGGCTTTGGGATGCCGGCTTTCAACAACGATGAGATCATTATCCCATCCTTTATCCAAAAAGGTGTCAGCGTGGAAGATGCGTATGATTACAGTGCAATCGGCTGTGTCGAGACCGCTGTTCCTGGAAAATGGGGCTATCGTTGCACTGGGATGAGTTATATGAATTTTCCTAAAGTCCTGTTGATCGCGATGAATGGGGGGATCGACCCAGTTTCTGGTAAGCGCTTCACTCCAAACTATGGATATTTTCCTGAGATGCAGTCATTTGAAGAATTGACCACTGCCTTTGATGAGACCTTGCGCTATTTGACTAAGATGAGTGTGATCGTCGAAAATGCGATCGATCTAAGTCTTGAAAGGGAAGTGCCAGATATTTTGTGCTCGGCTTTGACTGATGATTGTATCGGGCGGGGCAAGCATCTAAAAGAAGGGGGCGCAGTCTATGACTATATCTCAGGGCTTCAAGTAGGGATCGCTAATCTAGCTGATTCACTAGCGGCAGTCAAAAAGTTGGTCTTTAGCGAAGAACGTTTGACACCAGCAGAGTTGTGGCATGCGTTGCAGACTGATTATGCTGGTGAAGAGGGTGAAAGGATCCGGCAGATGTTGATCAATGAAGCGCCTAAGTATGGTAATGACGATGATTATGCTGACAAATTAGTGACGGCTGCCTATGATGTATATATCGAAGAGATCGCTAAATATCCTAATACGCGCTATGGACGGGGTCCGATCGGTGGTATTCGGTATTCAGGAACGTCTTCGATCTCGGCTAATGTCGGGCAAGGGCGTGGCACTTTGGCGACACCGGATGGCCGCCATGCAGGGACGCCTTTAGCGGAAGGGTGTTCACCATCACATAATATGGATCAAAAAGGTCCGACTTCGGTTTTGAAATCGATCGCTAAATTACCAACGCATGAGATCGTTGGGGGCGTGCTGTTGAATCAAAAAGTCAACCCCCAGACTTTGGCTAAAGAAGAGGACAAGCAGAAGTTGATCGCATTATTGCGGACATTTTTCAATCGGTTACATGGATACCATATCCAGTACAATGTGGTCTCAAAAGAAACCTTGCTCGATGCCCAAAAGCATCCCGAAGAGCACCGTGATCTGATCGTCAGAGTGGCGGGATATTCCGCCTTTTTCAATGTTTTATCTAAGGCAACGCAAGATGATATCATTGCCCGAACTGAACATGCATTATAGAAAGAAGGCCGACAAATGGAATTTATGTTAGATACAGTAAATCTAGCGGAGATAAAAAAATGGGCGCAGATCTTGCCCCTAGCAGGGGTGACTTCTAATCCGACCATCATTAAACGTGAAGGAGAGTTGGATTTTTTTGAACATTTGAAAAAAGTTCGTGAGCTCATCGGCCCGCAACCGAGCCTACATGTCCAAGTTGTAGCTAAGGACACTGCAGGGATGGTTGCGGAAGCTAAGAAATTGCAAGCAGAACTTGGAGGCAACCTCTATATCAAGATCCCGGTCACCCAAGAAGGCTTAGTAGCGATCAAACAGCTAAAGCAAGCGGACTTTAAGGTCACTGCAACTGCGATCTATACGACGATGCAAGGACTTTTAGCGTTGGAAGCCGGAGCCGATTATTTAGCCCCGTATTACAATCGCATGGAGAATTTAGATACTGATCCGGTGGCACTGATCGCACAGTTAGCCAGTGCGCGGGAAAAAAGCACGCAAAAGGGCAAGATCTTAGCGGCTAGTTTTAAAAATGCCAGCCAAGTGACTAAAGCACTGGGGGCAGGTGCTCAAGCCGTGACTGCAGGCAGTGATATCTATGCCGCCAGTTTAGCTGATCCTGCGATCGCTAAAGCAGTATCTGATTTTGCCATCGATTGGAAGACGAGCCAGAAACGCGCGGGAATATAGGAAAAAACATTAGCGCATCTCCAAAAGGTTTGTTAAAATAACAGATGAAGTTTTCGCGTATAAGGGTCCAGCAGAACTAATTAGTTTTGCTGGACCCTTATTTTTTTATCTAAGAGAGAAAGTTTTTTATGGATTTTTACATGCGCTTACCCCGAAATCACCGGGAATTTGTTTTATTTTTGTTGATCGTGTCGTTGATCTCAGTGAACTTGATCACTCCTTTGATCAGCATGTTTGAGTTAGGCTTTAGCTTTGAAGTCTGGCAAAATACGTTAAGAGTATTACCATTTATCTGGCTAGCAGTGGTGAGCTTAGTTATTTTGACACAAAAACCATCCGGCAAGCTCAAGGACTTGATCGTGCATCCAAAAGACAGTTTTCGGTCACAGATCACGATCAATATATTATGCAACGTCTTTTTGATGTCGTTTTTCATAACTTTGATCGGAGCTTGGATCGGTGAAGGGGCGATCCATTGGGCCCCAGTGAGTGAATTTTTTGGTAAATGGCCTCGCAATTTTAGCATAGCTTTTCTCGTTGAAGCAATTATCGCCCAACCGATCGCACGCCAAGTTTTATACCGCTATCATTTGAAAAAAGAGACCTTTGAATAGTTTCTATTAGGAAATAGCATATATTTTGGGTTTGATATCTATATTTTTTGGTATACCAATTTAAATATATATTGGTTGACAGAAGAATTTTGTTGCGCTATATTTAGTCTTGTTACTTGATGTAACTAACTTCTATGAGATTTGAAAATAATAATTAAGGTATATACCAATTTTAAAATGCGAGGTATTGAATTATGTGTGGTATCGTTGGCGTAACAGGCAATGAAAATGCAACAGATATTTTATTAGATGGATTACAACAATTAGAATACCGTGGCTATGACTCAGCCGGTATCTATGTAAATGACCAACAAGGTGATGGCTTTTTAGTTAAGGAAAAAGGCCGGATCGCTGATCTCCGTGCTTTAGTTGGACCAGAAGTCAAGGGTTCGACTGGGATCGGGCATACACGTTGGGCAACACACGGGGTCCCAAGTGTTAAGAATGCTCATCCCCACGTTTCAGCCGATGGACGTTTCTTCTTAGTTCATAACGGTGTGATCGGTAACTTTAGTCAATTGCGTGATGAATACTTGGCTGATGTTGAATTAAAGAGTGACACAGATACAGAGATCATCGTGCAATTGATCGGTAAGTTTGCTGATGAAGGTATGGATACTTTGGCTGCTTTCCGCAAAGTCTTGGGCTTAGTTGATGAAAGCTCATCTTACTCATTCTTGTTGATGGATAAAGACCAACCAAGCAAGTTATTTGTAGCTAAAAACAAGAGCCCATTGTTACTTGGTGTGGGCGATGGCTTCAACGTTGTTTGTTCTGATGCCACTGCAATGCTTGAACAAACGCATGATTTCATCGAATTGATGGATGGTGAAGTCGTGGTAGTTGAACCAGATAAGATCCAGATCATGGATCCAGCTGGCAATGCTGTCGAACGTGAACCATTCCATATCGATATGGATCCACAAGCCGCTAAAAAAGGTGCTTATCCATACTACATGTTAAAAGAGATCGACGAACAACCAGGCGTGATGCGCACTTTGATCCAAGAATACTTTAATGAAGACGGCTCAGTTAAGATCGATCAAGAACTATTGGATGCTTTATCCAAGGCAGATCGGTTATACATCGTGGCCGCTGGGACAAGTTACCATGCTGGTTTAGTCGGGAAAGAATTGTTTGAAAAATTAGTTCATATTCCAACTGAAATTCATGTGGCCTCTGAATTTGCTTACAACCCACCATTGTTGTCTGAAAAACCATTCTTCATCTTCTTGACACAAAGTGGGGAAACCGCTGATAGTCGCCAAGTGTTGACTCAAGTTAATGAATGGGGTTATCCAAGTTTGACGATCACAAACGTGGCTAACTCAACGCTTTCACGTGAAGCAACTTATACTTTATTGTTACACGCTGGTCCTGAGATCGCTGTTGCTTCAACTAAAGCTTACACCGCTCAGATCGCTTTAGAGGCAATCTTGGTCAAAGCTTACGGTGAAGCTAAGGACATCAAGGCTGCTAAGGACTTTGATGTTGCGGTTGAATTGACGAAAGTTGCTAACGGGATGCAAGAATTAGTTGATGAAAAAGGTGACATTGAAAAGGTCGCTCAAGATATGTTTGCGACAACACGCAATGCGTTCTATATCGGCCGTGGTGTTGACTATGCGTTAGCGCAAGAAGCTGCTTTGAAGTTAAAAGAAGTTTCTTATGTTCAAACTGAAGGTTTTGCTTCGGGTGAATTAAAGCACGGCACGATCGCCTTGATCGAAGAAGGCACACCAGTCGTAGCGATCATCACCGATCCTAAGACAGCTGCGCATACACGAAGCAATGCGCAAGAAGTTATCGCGCGTGGTGCAAATGTCTTATTCATCTCCAGCCGTGATGTAGCTGCTGAAGGTGATCAGATCATCTTACCAGAAGTTGATCCATTGTTATCACCACTTGTTTCAGTCGTACCAACACAATTGTTGGCTTACTATGTAAGTTTACAACGTGGTTACGATGTGGATAAGCCACGTAACTTGGCTAAGAGCGTGACTGTTGAATAAAATTTTGATCTGGTCAAAGTCTGTTCATGTTTAGGAGCAGGCTTTTTTGTTGTGTTTTTTAAGTATTAGGCTTAACTTATGGACGGGGTGAAAGTTAGTGGGAAATATATTTTAGGGGATATTTATATGCAAAATAAATACGCTGTTTTGAGTTATCAAGGTCTATCGGGGCTTTATGCTTTAGGCTTGAGCTTGTGGACAGGGACGATCTATCTTTACATGCAACAAGTCGGTTATAGTTATGGTCAGATCAATTTATTTTTAGCCCTTTTTTGGTTGGTGACTTGTGTAGCTGAGATCCCGTCAGGCTTTTTAGCGGATAAATTTGGTGCCTTAAAAATGACCTTTTGGAGTGCGCTTTTTCGTGGAAGTGGACTTTTGCTCTTGGCAATATTTGATAAACATCTAGTGGTTTTGATTTTGAGTGCTATTTTGACAGCACTTGGTGATTCGTTGTATTCAGGGACGTTGACTTCCTGGATCGTCGAACGGACTAAGAATTCAGAGCTTGATCAAGGAAAGTTATTTTCACATAACTATATGTTAGTCAGTTTGGTGAGTTTTGTAGGCGGTTATCTGGAGGCGGATCAATTAGGGAATATCGAATTGCGCTTACCACTTATCAGTGGGGCGGTGATCCTGTACGTAGTTGGGCTTGTTTCTTTGAGTTTAGTGCGCTTTGATACAGCACCTAAACCACCTGAGCCACTCCGCTTTACATTTGAGCGTCAGATTTGGCAAAAAAAGCGACCATTACTTGAGACCTTGATCTTATTTTTACCACTGACATTCATAACGGTCGGACCTTATAATCAGTGGCAGCTTTACTTTCAGCGTGGACCTGAGATCAAGACGGGGCTGATCTTAGTGGGAATCAATTTAGCGGGGATGTTGGGTGCTTTTGCCTTTAACTGGAGCGCAAAACTTTCTTGGAAGACCGAACAGCTTTTCTTGGCACATGTGGTCGCACTTTGTTTGAGTGTATGGCTCCTTATCTATAGTAGTTATTATCTAGCTTTAGCTTTCATGTGGTTGCATGTAGCGCTATGTGAGTCGACTGAGGTCTTGCAAACTAAGCTATTGCATGAAAAGATAACCGATGATCTCCGAACGACTTGGGTGTCGGGCAATAATACTTTAGAAGCATTGGTGACGACAGTAGCTCTAGCCTTGAATGGATTTTTAGCGGATCACTTTGGCTTAGCCTTAGCTTGGGGTGTTGGTGCTTTGTTGGGGTTGTTGGCTACAGTGGGATGGGCTTTTTGGCAGCGTTGGAACCATTGAACTGGATTTTTGGTTGAACACAATAGATATGGTGTGTTAAATTGTTCTCGAGGTGAAAATTATGGATAAAAAATTAGAAAATGCCCATAACCTATATTTACGTGGTATTCGTGACGGAGAGATCACAGAGGTATTAACACAGTACATGGGGGAGACCTATACGCAACACAGTACCGGTGTCTCTGACGGTAAAGAAGGATTTGCTCAATTTTTTACTGATTTTTTTAAGCGTAATCCGAAGCGTGATATCCAAGTTGTCCGAAGTTTTAGTGATGGTAACTATGTCTTCATGCAAGTTTAGCAAAATCTAAATGATGGTGCTGCTAAATGGGTCACAGCTGATATCTTTCGTGCTGATGAAAGTGAGCGAATAGTGGAGCATTGGGATGTGATCGAAGCTTATAAGGACGGCGGTAAACATGATCAAGTTTTTGGGAGCGAGGATTTTGAGGACCTAGATAAGACAGAAGAAAATAAAAAGCGAGTCCGCTTATTTTTAGTCGAAGTATTGCAGAACCATGCTACAGAAAAATTTTCGGAATATGTAGCTGATGATATTATTTCGCATCAACATGAGATCGCCGACGGAAGTAGTGCTTATCAAGAATATTTGCAAGAAAATAACGTTGAATATGATTTTATTTTTAAGGTTATCGGACATGGTAATTACGTTGTGGCCTATTCCCAAGCATTGATCAATTCTAGAGCTTACGCTGTTTTTGACATTTTCCGTTTACAAGCTGGAAAAATCGTTGAACGTTATGCGGTCACTGAACCGATCCCGGCTAAAACAGAATTAACTAATTCAGGCAAATTTTAAATATATTTGCAGGTAATAGATGTCTAGTGGTTACTAGGCGTCTATTTTTATTTAGGAAAGTTTAAAGGGACTTAACTTTATGATAAGATATTTATTTGTATTGCTTATATAGAATTATTTTTTTGTAAAGGATAAGATAACGTGTTTTGTAGATTGTGCGGGACAGAAAATCCCGATGACAGTAAGTTTTGTATCAAGTGTGGCAAAGAGTTGATCCCAGTTGAACAAAAAGCAGATGCGGTGGAGGATGTTAAAGAAATTGAACTAACTTCACAACCAGTAGCGGGTCTGTTAAGTTCAACTAAATTGATGTTAAAAGATATTTTCCGGTATGGTAAATGTATGAGCCGGGCTGATTATTGGTATGGTGTCCTAGGAATGGCATTGTTGACGCTGGCTGTATTTATCGGACTTTGGGCTTGTAATATTGCACTCAGATACTTTAATGGTATTGGTCAATATAGGATCGCCCAAGCACTTGTGAATTTTATTATTTTTGTTGCCGTCACAGCAATTATTGCACTATTTTTATTAAATCTTTCGGCCACTGTTCGACGTTTGCATGATATCGGCATGGATGGGGCTTGGGTCTTATTGCAATTTATCCCAGTCGGAAACATTATCGTACTAGTATTTATGTGCCAGCCTACCGCTATGGAAAATAATCGCTATCGCCAAGAAAAACAAAGTCAATTTGGTAAAAAAATTTATGGTATCAAAGGCCTAGTTCCGGTGATCGTACTCTGTCTAGGGCTACTTGGGACTTCATTGCTGTGGGGGCTAGCTAATAGCAACAGTACGACCGATGATGATATGGAAAGCACCGAATTATACTATAACAGTAACGATGATGATGATGATTATTAGAGATGAGGTTTAACGGTGAAAAATAACAACAATAAGATTTTTGCAGGGATAACAGTAGTACTTGTATTTATCGCATTATTAGTTTTTGGGATCTCTGAGTTGAGTGCTCTAGGACAGTCTCATCACAAATATCCAGCTAAAAGTGAGCATAAAGTTGCTAGTTCAAGTTTTACAAGTTCAATGAGTTCGACTTCTGAAAGCTCAAGTGAAACTAGCTCAAGTAGTAGTGCTAGTCATGTAAGTAGTTCAAGCGTTGAAACGGCTACAGCAACCCAAAGTTCAGCTAGTGAAACTCCAAGTGTAGCGACGAGTTCAAGTGAAGTGATCGATCCACGACCTGAACAAGGTGAAACACCAGTGACTTACGCTTATCAAGCGCCAGATCCAGTGCAAAACACTCAAACGGTCTATGTTAATGCCAGCATTCCTGGACGCTATCACTTAGATCCTAATTGCCGTGGTTTACAACGCCATGGTGGTGGGACGCCAATGTCGCTTACAGAAGCCCAAAGGCAAGGTTACCAAGTCGAATGTGCGTATGAACGCTATGGAAATTAGTGCACAATTTGTTATATTTAGCTAGAAAGTTCATAATAAAAGGTGCATATTTTTAAAAGGATGGCGAATGCGGATGACAAAGACAGTATATTTTGCAGCTGGGTGGTTTACACCAAAGCAAAACGCAGCCTATGAACAAGTAATGGCAGCGATCAAGAAAAACAAGACGATAAATGATGCGGACAGTTATGTTCCTTTGGCGCATCAATATAAAGGTTTACGCGTGGATGAACATCCTGAATTACTAGAAGATAAAGAATGGCAAACGGCAACGTTCAATGGGGACTGTGTCGGGATCAAGAGTTCAGATATCTTCTTATGTACTTATCTACCGGATGAAGAAGACATCGGTTGTGGGGTCGAGTTAGGCTTAGCCAAAGGGTTAGGCAAATATATCGTGTTGGTGATCCCCGATGAAGATTACGGCAAGCCAATCAACTTGATGAGTTGGGGCGTTGCTGATACAGTCATCAAAGTCTCTGAGCTAGCTGATTTTGATTTCAATAAACCATACTACAACTTCTATGAAGGGGCAGTATATTAGAATAACAATGACCACTCTGTTTTCAGGGTGGTTTTTATTTGGACAAAACAAGCTCAATTTTTAGGAAAAGGCCTCTAGATATGGTTAAATAAGAGTAAAAAGGAGATTTGTATGAAAGATGAGGTAAAGTGGCACCAGAAAAATTTATTGCGCCAAGTTAATCTTTTTTTGGGACTTTATACGATCGGTGGGACGGTATTTGCGTATCTATGTGCCCAAGAACCGATCTTGATCTTTTTCCTCATATTCCTGATCCCCCTAGGTGTTATTTGTATGCTGGGGTTGTTGATCGGCTTATTGCTCCAAATGCGTAAAATAGAGAAGGTTGCTGTTGACAAAACGGCTTATCGTACCTGGAATACTAAAGTGGCCAAGTTACTGTTAAGTTGGATCATTATATTTATCGTCGGCATCGCCGGTGGTATCCAACTGGGAAAATATACGGTCTTACGCCAAGAAAACTCCTTGATCGTGCCGTTACAAAAAGAATTGACGCAAAAATATCACCAAGCTGGCTTTATGGGCGATATCAAGGTTACCAAAGTCGGTAGAGATCGGACCGAGGCTGGAAGCGGATATTATGGTAGTTACACCTATACCGAAAAATTAGAGCCTGGAAAAACTTATCAAAAAAAGCTGTGGGTAAATTTCAAGCCGTCCGAGCTAGAGCAGATCGATATCGGGACTAAAGCATTGCGAAAAGGCGAATTAGATAGTCGATATCAGCGTTCTACCGAAAGCTTAGTGGCGCTAAAAGAAAGTGCAGCCCAACAACAGCCAGCTGTTAAAGTAGAATTGAAACAGATCAAACAGCAGTTTAAAACACTGTTTCCCAAAGAAAAGATCACTAATATCGGAGTTTGCATGTATCCCTTTGAAGAAACTGATCCTAAGTTCCAAAAAGTAGCGGCTGTGATCGCTAAAAATCAGCAAAAAAAATTGCCTTTGGGTGGTTACTATAATTTGGATATCCCACAATTTGTCAAAGAGGGGCTATATTACTACTATGTTGATATCGCAACTCAAGATCCATATGCTTTTAATACTGATAGTTTGCGAGAACTTTCTTATGTTGGCTTGCCGGATGGAAATTACCGCCTGCGCTTTGAAGCTGAGTCTCCGTATGCTGAAAATGGGCTTGAACTGCAGCTCCAAAATGGCGAGATCGTCAAGCTAGAATCAACAAAATATACAGAATAGGGCTAACTAGATAGTTAGCCCTATTTTGTATATCATTGGATTTTAACTACAGTAGTTGTGATAGCTGCAAGCGTGCCTATTATAGAACAGCAAATATTGAACAAAAGATCACTCACCTTACTTAGTTCCACCTTCATTGTCGGCTTCACCACTGGCCCAGACTTTAGTTGCATAGATCGAGTTAAAGAGCAGGGCTGCTTGCAAGGCAACTTGGGAGAGATAGGCACCTAAAGAGCCGATATCAGTGGCACCGGTCATGACTTGGATGCTTAGGATCGACCAGTAGAGGATATTGGCAAGATTGACCACGATCCAAAGCGACCAGTTTTCTTGGTATTTCAAGATGTAGAGTAGTTGAGCGATGAAACTGACGACAAAATTGATCGAATCAAAATACGGTAGTTGTCCATGTAACAAAGCTAAGATCCACCAGCCGATGAGCCAAGCGACAAAAGCCCCAACAAAGAGTTTTTTGCGACTAGCAGGCGAAAAACGATGCGTTGCTTGGTCGTGGCCCCACATGAACCAGCCGATGGGTTGCGAGATGACATAGAAGATGTCCATTGCAAATGAACCATAGGCATGACTGATCCAAGCGACATAAGTCATGGCTAGACACTGGATCGTCCCAAAGATAAAGGCAATCTTGCGTCCTTTCATCCCGTAAACCAGTGATAACGTACCTGTGACCCCCGAGATCATACCGATCAAGCTATCGGGGACGATCCAAAAGACGGCTAGTTGGATCAAGATCAAAATGCTGACATAGGTAACTTCAAATTTCTTCCAATTGGTAAATAATTGCTTATAAAGCCAAGTGTTTGTCATAGTGATCACCTTCCTTTAAGAATATGATAAAACAATCACGTTGATAATTCACGTTCTTTGTCTTGGGGGAAAGTTTTTGCTAAGATCGAGGTAGCAATATTAGTCTGGAGGGATTTTTTTGAAAAATTATAATTGGGCAACTTTAGGCTGTGGTGTGATCGCAAATGAATTAGCACAAGCCATGGCAGCTCACGGGCGTACTTTATATGGTGTGGCTAATCGAACACACAGTAAGGCAGTTGATTTTGCCAAAAAATATGGGGTCACTAAGGTCTATGATCAGATCGAAGACATCTTCAGTGATCCTGAAGTCGATATCATCTATATTTCGACCCCACACAACACTCACATCAAATATTTACGTCAAGCTTTAGCTGCGGGCAAACATGTGCTCTGTGAAAAATCGATCACATTGAATGCAGCTGAACTGACAGAAGCTAAGCAACTGGCAGAAAAAAATAATGTGATCTTGGCTGAAGCGATGACGTTGTACCATATGCCGATCTATAAAGAATTAGCCGAAGTGATCGCAAGCGGTCGTTTGGGTGAATTGCGCATGCTACAGTTGAACTTTGGGAGCTACAAAGACTATGATATGACCAATCGCTTCTTTAACCCAGAGTTGGCAGGAGGAGCTTTGTTAGATATCGGGGTCTACGCTTTGTCCTTTGCGCGCTGGTTCATGTCGCAAAAACCCGATAAAGTTGCATCCCAAGTCAAATTAGCTCCCAGCGGTGTCGACGAGCAAGCGGGTATCTTATTGCAAAATGAAGCGAGTGAAATGGCGACACTGGCTTTGACGTTGCACGCTAAGCAACCAAAACGCGGGATGGTCGCTTTTGATAAGGGATATATCGAGATCTATGAGTATCCGCGGGGCCAAAAAGCAACGATCACTTATACCGCTGATGGTGGCCAAGAGGTGATCGAAAGTGGAGCAACTGCAGATGCCTTGTTCTATGAGGTGACTGATATGGAACAAGCCGTTTCTGGGGGCCAAAATGTGATGCACTTAGATTATTCGACCGATGTGATGGAGATCATGACCGAGCTTAGAAGAGATTGGGGTCTAGTGTATCCCGAAGAAAAATAAGATTTTCCTTTTACATTTAACAAACTAGTATTATAATAGTAGTTGTTCTCGGGATGTAGCTCAGTTTGGTAGAGCACCACGTTCGGGACGTGGGGGTCGCAGGTTCAAATCCTGTCATCCCGATCAATTACTAGTTAGAGTCGTACCTATACAGGACGGCTCTTTTTGTTTCAAAGGGGGAATCATAATAAAGCGCTCAGTTTGTCTTTTGCTAATCGGGGCTTTTGTCCTCGGGGTCAGTGGGTGTAGCTATCACGTGACGTGGGGCAAAAACGGTGTCACGGTGGCAGTCGTGCCTGCTAAAAAAGCGAGCTCGGTCAAAGATAAAGTGGTTTCGTCAACAACTAGTCACAGTAGTTCGGCTAAGCATTATACTAAAGCCGATACTAAAGAAGAGCTCGACCAGATCACGGCTGAGCTATTGGCGCCGTACGAGCAAAGAGGTTACACCAAGGAAAAAAGGTTTACGGGGACGAAGACACAGTATGCTAAATGGGAAAGAGATCCGACTAGCCCGACCGCTAAATATGCTGATCAAGCGATCTCAGTTGACCAGGCTAAAGGAACGGGCGCTCAGTTCGTATATTTTTGCCCAGCTAAACATGTTGTGTGGGCAGTGATCTTCACGGCAGATAAATAAAGGAAATTTTAAATCATCAGCCCTAGAAATTAGCACTAATTCATTGCCAACCATGGTGGATAACGTTTATAATTATAGTCAAAGTTAGTCAAACAGATTGAGGATAGTTTTATGCAAAATCGCAATATTTCCGATATAATCGAACGATATTTAAAGAGTATTCTTGCTGAAGCTTCCCAAGTTGAGATCAAACGTTCTGAAGTCGCAGACCAATTTGACTGCGTACCTTCGCAGATCAATTACGTGATCAAGACGCGTTTTACTTTGCAAAATGGCTATTTAGTCGAGAGTAAGCGGGGCGGAGGTGGGTATATTCGGATCGCCAAGGTCGATTTGATCAGTGACCCGGATATTTTAGATGAATTGATCGAGTACGTTGGGACCAGTATCAGCGAGACCAAGGCATTTCAGATCATTCAAACGCTCTATGAAAATGAGCTATTGACACATAAAGAAGCACATTTAGTAGCGACTGCGATCGAGAAAAGCACGCTAGCACTATCCGACAATGAGTTAGAAGAGGCGATCCGTGCCAAGATCTTGAATCGCATTTTAAATCGTCTGCGTTGTGCTGATCAATAATAGAAAGAAGGGGATCTTATGGATTCAACATCTTACACACCGAGTGCTAACCAAGTCTTGTTACTTGCACAAGAACAAGCTAACTACTTCAAGCACCAAGCGATCGGGACCGAACATTTATTGTTAGCCCTTGTTTTGGAGGAAAATGGTGTTGCCGGTCAAGTTTTAAGGCAAAACCTCGTAAGTAGTGTCGATATCAAAGAAGAGATCGAGCGGCTCGCAGGGTATGGGACTTTGCGCCGTCAAGCACCAGATAGTTATTTACCATATTCACCAAAATCCAAGGCTGTCTTAAATGATGCCTTGCGCCAAGCGATGATGATGGGTTCGTCTAAGATCGGGACCGAACATTTATTATTGGCACTATTAAATGATGAAAATATTTTATCTTCGCGGATCTTGTACAGTTTACAAGTCGATACTCGGCGGTTGCGGCAGTTGTTGTTGCGCCAATTGGGCATGACTGACCGCCAACGTCAACGTTTAGCTAAGCAAGCCAGTGAAGCGCAAAAACGTTCTAAGACAGAAACGCTAGATGGTTTAGCCCGTGATATGACGGCGATCGCACAAAATGAAGACACCGATCCCGTTATCGGGCGCACCAGTGAAGTCAAGCGTGTGATCCAAGTTTTAAGTCGCCGGACGAAAAACAATCCAGTATTACTAGGCGAACCTGGTGTGGGTAAGACAGCGGTCGCAGAAGGCTTAGCCCAAGCGATCGTCAACGGGGATGTCCCTGAGAATTTGGCGAAGAAACGCTTGATGATGCTCGATATGGGCTCGCTTGTAGCTGGTACCAAATACCGAGGCGAATTCGAAGACCGTCTAAAGAAGATCTTAGAAGAAGTCTACCGTGATGGCAATGTGATCTTGTTTATCGATGAGATGCATACTTTGATCGGTGCTGGTGGGGCTGAAGGTGCGATCGATGCCTCCAATATCTTAAAACCTGCTCTAGCGCGGGGTGAAGTGCAAGTCATCGGAGCGACGACATTAGATGAATATCAAAAATACGTTGAATCTGATCCTGCGTTAGAACGGCGCTTTGCGACAGTCATGGTCGATGAACCTGACCAACAAGCGACCCTTGAGATCTTGAAAGGTGTCCGTTCCCGCTATGAAAAGCACCATAAAGTCAAGATCGATGATGATGCTTTAGATGCAGCCGTCAAATTGAGTTCGCGCTATATCACGAAGCGCTTCTTGCCAGATAAGGCGATCGATCTGATGGACGAAGCAGCAGCGCGGTTGCGGATCATGAGTGCTGAAAAGAGCAGTCAGTTATCTAAAGCCAAAGCTAAGCTAAAAGAAGTTAGTGATAGCTATGATGAAGAGATCTTACACGAAAACTTCGATGACGCGGCTAAATTGCGCAAAGAAGTGTTGAAATTAAAAGAAAAAGTTGAAAAACTCACAGCTAAACAAGCCGAAGAAGAAGCTAAAGGCGAGTTTAAAGCTGTGGTGACCCAAGAAGATGTGGCCGCTGTCGTTTCAGAATGGACTGGCGTGCCCGTTACCCAATTGACGAAGACTGAAAGTCAACGGCTGGTCGGCTTAGAGAAGATCTTGCACCAGCGTGTGGTCGGCCAAGATGAGGCTATCAGTTCGATTGCTAAAGCTATTCGCCGTTCGCGCAGTGGTTTGAGCGACCCGACCCGTCCGATCGGTTCATTTATGTTCTTAGGACCTACTGGTGTCGGGAAAACTGAGTTAGCTAAAGCCTTGGCTGAAGCAATGTTTGGCTCAGAAGATGCGATGATCCGGGTCGACATGAGTGAGTATATGGAAAAATACTCCACTAGTCGTTTAGTCGGTGCTCCTCCAGGATATGTCGGCTATGATGAAGGTGGGCAATTATCCGAAAAGGTCCGCAATAAGCCATATTCAGTCGTCTTGCTCGATGAAGTGGAAAAAGCCCACCCAGATGTGTTCAACATCTTATTGCAAGTTTTAGATGATGGTTATTTGACCGATTCTAAGGGCCGCAAAGTTAACTTTAGAAATACGATCATCATCATGACCTCTAACTTAGGGGCAACAGCCTTGCGGGACGAAAAATCCGTTGGGTTTGGCGCCGGTAATGTGGTCGATGACTACGCTGCAATGTCAGCTAAGATCAGAGAATCGCTCAAGAAGAGCTTTAGACCTGAATTCTTGAACCGGATCGATGAGATCGTCATCTTCCACTCACTTGAAAAAGATGAGTTGCACCAGATCGTGAAGTTGATGGCTAAAGATATTATCGCACGGGTAGCTGAACGCAATGTGAACTTGAAGATCACGCCAGCTGCGATCGATGTGGTAGCTAAAGCTGGATTCGATCCAGAATACGGGGCTCGTCCGATCAGACGTGCCTTGCAAAATGAGATCGAAGACCGCTTGAGTGAAGCCTTATTAGA
Source organism: Ligilactobacillus sp. RTP31139st1_D10_RTP31139_211217 (assembly GCF_040226755.1). NCBI lineage: Bacteria > Bacillati > Bacillota > Bacilli > Lactobacillales > Lactobacillaceae > Ligilactobacillus > Ligilactobacillus sp. RTP31139st1_D10_RTP31139_211217. The sequence continues at coordinate 27,557 of NZ_JBCOAR010000009.1, read as the reverse complement.
AGGCAAGATCGTCACCGGTTCGACCGTCACGATCGGAGCTAAGAAGGGCAAGATCACTTTGAACGTCAAAGATCCAAAAGTTGAAACAGCAAAAGAAAAAGTGAATAATTAAGAGCTAAAAAAGCATTTTGCCAATATCATTATGAGAGTGGCGAAATGCTTTTTTTGTTAATCAGTTGTAAGTTCAAGTAAATTCCCTTCAGGATCTTGAATGACAGCTTCATAGTAGCCATCACCAGTTGTGCGTGGACCATTCAAAAGTGGGAAACCGGCGGCTAAGAATTTTTCAACGTAGGCATCCACATCGGCTTTAGTACCGACGGATAGTGCAATGTGCGTATATCCAAGACTATCGGCGACTCGTGGGCTGAGGTGCTGTTTTGACATCAATTCTAGACGACTACCCGAATCAAAGTTGATAAAATACGAGTGAAACCCCGTTTTTTTATTATGATAAAGTTCAGTACTAGTTCCCGCAAAATAAGTTTCATAGAATTCTTTCATCTTTTCTAAGTCCCTTACCCAAATGGAAATATGTTCGATCTTCATTTAGTTTCATCTCTTTCGATACTATAATATTCTAAGTATATCTGATGGATAGAGTTGCCAGTCAAGTTTTTAGCTATATTCATTGAGTTGTAATTTAGCTGGGGAAAACTATAATTAAGTGCAACACTAAGGGGAAAGTCGGGTGTGCTTAATGGATCGTCGAATTATTTTACTAACGCAATTTATTTTGAGTTTTGGTGGGGGAATGTCCAATATCGCATTGCTGACACTGATCACTAAGTGGTTCGTGTCAGCTAATTATGTGGGACTGTATTCTTTTTGCTTATTTGTGCCACGGGTCTTACTGGCAACATACATTGGTGGTCAAGTCGATCGCTCTAAGGATCTGAAACGAACGCTTTTATCTTCAATGGGCTGGACAGCGCTTTTCATGTTGATCATGACAAGTAGTGTTATTTTAGAGATCAAACATTTTTGGTGGCTCGTCATGTGGGCGCTCTTTTATGAAATCGCCAGCAGTTACTACTATCCATGTTTGACCAAGCTTTTGGTGGTGCTTTTTGAACGTTCTGAGTTGAGTAAGTTGAATGCTTCACTGAGTACAGCTGTCACAAGCGCAAATTTGTTTTCCGGTTCAGTCGTGACGGTAGCGATAGGTTTTGTCAGCTTGGGTGTCTTTTTAGCGATCGATTTGAGCCTATATTTAGTAGGTCTGGTGTTATTTTTTGCATTGAAAGTTGAAACCAAACCTTCTGCAGAAACGCTAAGCGAGCCACCAGTTAGTTTGTGGAACGGGGTCAAGGTCGTTAAGCGATTATTGGGAGAGAATTACTATTTAGCTCCAATTTTTTACATCGCCTTGATCTTTAATATCGTTTTAGCACCTCAAAGCGTGTATTTTGCCGAATTAGCCAATAATGTTTTCCATGATTTGAAATTACTGGGGCTGTGCAACACGCTGTTTGTCAGTGGTTTTTTACTGGGATCGTTGTTCTATCGTGTAGTTGATGTCCGACTAAAGACCCATGAATATATCATTTGGGCTTTAGTCTTGGTGCCGTTAGCCTTTGGTCTGATCGGCGCTCCAGCGAGATGGTCGGTCTATGGAGGGATCGTGTTGTTGGGCTTTGCGATCCCACTGTATAACATTTCGACCCGGCTCATTTTGCAGACAAAAGTAAGCAAAGAGACGGTGGCGACGGTCTCAAATAGCTACCATGCACTGTTGAATGCGACGCAACCGATAGGACTCTTGGGCTTTCCCTACTTGATATCTCTGTGGGGGATCGGTAGCGTTCTGTTAGGTAGTGCTGCTTTGTTAGGGTTATTGACACTAGGTGTGGTGATCTCAAAACAAATCAGTGCTGAATTGGATATATAGTAAAAAAATGGCGTTGTAAGTTAGAACTTTTCTAGCTTACAGCACCATTGTAGTTATAGAGGGATTATTTTAGTTCGACGACCGTATCAGCGATCTGATCGATGAAATTTTGATCGTGTTCGATCACTAAAAGGGCAGGCTTGGTTTCTTGCAATAAAGCCAGGAGTGGTTAACTGTTACCAAAAACATAGAATAATGTGTTATAACAAACCATGGAAAGAAGTAAAAATGTGAGTGGTTATCATGACAATGTTAAAACCGAAAGAAATGGCTGAACGTTTAGGTGTTACAGTCAGAACTTTGCAAATTTAGGATAGTAAAGGTGTGTTAAAAGCATATCGGACTCCCACCAATCGAAGATATTATACTGAAGAACAATATTTAAACTATATTGGTAAATCAGAGTCCAACAAGCGCAAAGTAGTCGCCTATGCTAGAGTATCAACAAATAGTCAAAGAGATGATTTAAAAAATCAAATTGACTTTATTAGGCAATACGTTAACGCTAAAGGCGTTGTTTTAGATGAAACAATTACTGATGTTGGCAGTGGGCTTAACTACAATCGAAAAAAGTGGAATAAATTGCTAGAAGAAGTAATGAATAATCAGATTGATACGATTTACATTACTTATAAAGATAGATTTATTCGTTTTGGTTATGAGTGGTTTGAACGATTATGTAAAATACACAATACTAAGATTGTGGTATTGAATAATGTTGAAACTAGTCCAACGCAAGAAATGATTGATGATATGGTGAGTATTGTACACGCATTTTCCTGTCGTTTATATGGTTTACGTAAATATAAGCATAAACTAGAAAACGACAGATCTTTGAAAGGTGGTGAAAATAATGGTGTTAAGGACCCAAAAAGTTAGACTTTATCCAAATAAAACCATGCAGAAAGTCTTAGATGACTTGTGTGATTATCGCAGATATTGCTGGAATGCTGGTTTGGCTTTATGGAATGATATGTATGAAGAATCATTGATTTTAGAAGATAAAAAGTTAAAACCAACACAATACAAGGTTCGTGATGAAGTGGTTGCAAATAAAGAGGATTGGCAATACCGACTATCTGCACGTTGTTTACAGTTGGCGATCGAAGATTTATCTAAAGCGTGGAAGAACTTTTTTGATAAGGCACAAGTTGATTGGGGTAAACCACGTTTTAAATCAAAGAAAGCCACTAGACAGGGTTTTAAAACTGACCGTGCCAAGATTATTAAGGGTAAGTTGCGCTTGGATAAACCACATGGAATTAAGAATTGGTATGACATTCGCATGAGTGGCGCTAAGTTGTTAACTGGTGAATTAAAAGTTGTTTCAATTTACCGTGAAAATGGTAAATATCGGGCAAGTTTACCTTTTGAGATCGAAGTGGCAAACAAAGTTAAAACTAACCGTGTAACAGCGGTCGATGTCAATGTTGGGCATATCAACTATACGGAAGGCAAAATTAATACATTGCCAGATAATCTGAAACGATTGTATAAGCGTATCAAATATTATCAACGTATGTTGGCTAGAAAGAGTGTTGTAAATGGGAAACGAGCTACTAAAAGTAATAATTATGTTAAGACGAGAGCCAAGTTGCAACGTGATTATCGCAAAGGATATTATGCAGAAGTTTACAACTCAATTAGTTGAAGAATACGACAAGATCGTAATTGAAGACTTGGCGGTTAAAGAAATGCAGATGACTCATGTTGCTTCCAAAGGGCTACAGCGTTCAATGTTTGGTTATTTCAGACAGATATTGAGCTATAAGTGCGATTGGTATGGTAAAGATTTGCTTATCGCTGATAAATACTATCCAAGCACACAACGCTGTTCTAACTGCGGTTATGTTAAAACTGGTGAAGAAAAAGTTGGGCTTAATGGCAACTTAAAATATGGAACTAAGCACAACGAATATATCTGTTATGAATGCGGAAATATTATGGATAGAGATGAAAACGCAGTATTGAATTTATTAGCACTGATATAAAAAATACAGGGGTGGGCTACACCCTTAAACTGTAAGAGTTAGTCACTGTCATTACCCTCTCGTTAGGATATGGGAATACTAATGTTGACGGCAGTAAATAAAATTAGGAAAGGAAAAACTATATAATTCTTTCTAACAATGTAGAAGAATGTACTTAAACTTCTATATTGTTCTACATTTTATATAGCAGCTGGTCTTGGTTATAGGTATCCAAGTAGTTTAGGGGTTCGTCCCACAGATACAACTCGGCTGGGGTAGCAAGTGAAGCCACTAATTCGACCTTTTTTTGTTGGCCTAAGCTCATATTTTCGAGTAAAACATCAAAGGTGTGGCGCTCAAAGCTAAGTTTTTTCAAAAGTGTCAACAAGAGCGTGTAGTCGAGGTCGCGTTTTTGCGTAAACTCTTTGAGCGTTCCCCGGTTGGCGCTGAAATCTTGGCGCACGACACTGATATTTTGGGTGTTTAGTGACAGCTCACCACTCGCAGTTGCATTTGTGCTTCCCAAAAGAGCTTGGAAGAGACTGGATTTGCCACTGCCGTTATTACCCTTTAGGACCACGATCTCACCGGCTTTGACCTCAAAATTCAAAGGTGAAAATAGCTGTTGGTCGTAGGCAAGCGTGAAGTTCTTGGCTTCCACTAAAATTTGTTTGTGGGTCGGCTGGTAATTTAAGCTGAGTGGTTCACTGACTTCGAGGTTTTTAAGTTGGCTCTCTTTTTGTTTGATCTGCTCTTCGGCACGCGCCTTCAACGAGGTAGCGCGTTTCATCACCTTGGCAGCACGCCGACCGATAAAGCCCTTGTCAGCGTGCGAATTATTTTGCTTTTGTCTTTCTGCTTGCGCTGCCCAATTTTCTTTAGTCAAAGCAGCTTGCTTGAGCCGTTTTAGTTCGTGGCGTGTTTTTTCATTTTGCTGGATATCATGGCTATCCCAGCGTTTCTTTTGCATTTCATATGATGCAAGATCACCATTTTCTAAGCGCAATTGACTTCTTTCGATGACCCAGGTATGGTCGATCGTTTGTTTTAAGAAGGTACGATCATGGCTCGTGACGATAAAGCACTGTTTTTTCTGTTTTAGGTAAGCCACTAATTCCTGACGCCCTGCTAGATCGAGGTGATTTGTCGGTTCATCGAGCAAGAAAAAGTGGTCAGCTTGACAAAAGAGCGCACATAACATCAATTTGGTCTGTTCCCCACCGCTGAGCGTGTTAAATGGTTGCCACAAGAGATCTTCACTGATCCCAAATAATTTGAGCTCACGTTTTAGTTCCCATTCTAAGAAGTTCCCCGTCTCTTGCAGACAGTAGAGCGCCAGTTGTGTTTGATCGCCTAAAGGTTGTGGGAAATACGCTAGGGGCACGGAAACATTGATCGTACCCGTATAAGAAAGTTTATTTTGTAGTAATTTGAATAAGGTAGTCTTACCGTGCCCGTTGCGCCCTAAAAGACCTAAACGCCAAGAAGTATCCAGTTCAAAATTGGCGTTGTCAAAAAGAGCCGCTTGGCCGGGATAAGCAAAAGTAAGATTTTTGATCGAGATATTCGACATAAAGGCATTCCTCCAATTTTTGAGGAACAAAAAAGCCTGCACAAGGGCAGACTGAGTCATCCTGCATCAGCCTAGAACCCTAAATTCTACCCAAGTGAAACTGACTCTGTTTGTTCCCAGAGTTGTTAAACTTGTTTGTTGTGCAGAATTTAGAATTTCAATGGCGACGTCTCCGTTCAATTTGATCTGCGAACTAGAATAGCAGGTTAGTTGTGCACTGTCAACCGAAATTTTGTGATAAAGTTTCAAGTAAAAAGACACGTAATAGTGCAATATAAACTGCACTATTCCTTTTCTATAATGTGCTTATATGGATCTATCTGTATATAAATGTTATAGGGAGTGTTTTTTATGGAAAATAAATTTTGTTCAAACTGTGGTCAACAGTTAGAAGCAGGGGCGAAATTTTGTCCCCAATGTGGTGCTACCCAAAATGTAGCACCAAGTAATCAAGGACAACCGGTGAACCAACAACCACAAACTCCACCGGTCCAACCAAATCCTCAAAGCTACCAACAAGCACCACAACAACCAAACATGCAACAAGGGTATCAACAACAAGTACCACCAACAGGGCAACAACCATACCAACAACAAGTACCACCAACGGGGCAATATCAACAACCAATGCCAAAACTAAGAATGTCAATGAAGCAGTTGAAAAATCAAATTCCAGGTCAAGCAGGACCACAGCCAGAATTGAACTTTATTGACAGCTTAAAGTATACGATGGTTAATATCATTGATTTTAAAACGCCAGAAAGTCGGAAAGCAGTTTATTGGTGGAACACATTGGCTATTACAGGCTTTAATGTGATCGTATGGATCATTATTAGCATGATAGTATCTGTGACAGAATATAGCATCTTCTATACTAGTTATGATATGATGGGCGACTTATTATATATCTTACTTTCACTAATTAATATTCCTCTATTATTAAGTAACCTATCAGCAGCGGTTAGAAGAATTATTTACTTAGGTGAAAATCCATGGTTAGTTTTAGTACCAGGTTATAATGTTTATTTACTAGTAACTGATAAAAAGACATACTATCAACAACCATATCAACAAAATTATGGGCAACAACCACAAATGCCACAACAACCACAAGCACCACAACAACCAATGCAAAATCAGCAACAACCATTGCAACAACATCAAGTGCCGACAAAGAATCAAACAGATAATCAAGACTAGGGGGATATAATATGTCAAATTGTCCTAATTGTGGACATCAAAATCCTGCTGGTACCACCTTTTGTAATAATTGTGGGGCGCAATTGCAAGTTTATGCTTCAACTAAGAAAAAAGGATTATCGATTCCAGCGATCATCGGAATTTGTGTAGCTGTAGTAGTATTGATTTTTGGTGGTTTATATATGTTAGGTAATAACGACCCTGAGTATAAAACAGCTGATAAATTAGAATTAGCTGATATCGAAGGCACTTGGGATCTAGTTGGTGAGAGTAAAAGTGGCAAGATGACTGACCAGATCAAGATCAATGAAGATGAGATAACAACGGATTCTGGTGACAAAGTTGAAGCTCGTTATAGTTCGGTAACTGACGATAATACTCTGATCATTGCTGATAGCAACAATATATTTACAGCAAATTACTTTGAGCTACGACTCGAAAGACGAAAAGTTGACGGTGAAGATAGAGTTGTGCTTGCAGTCTATGTTGATTCTCAAGATTGCTGGGGATATTACGTAAGAAAGTAGAGGTGCGTCTATGATTTGTCCAACTTGTGGGTATCAAAATTCACCTAGAGAGAAGTTTTGTCAGCAATGTGGGCTTATTTTGCCCAAAGCTAGTCGTTCGAAATTACCAGTAGTTATTCTTGTTAGTTTTTTGCTTTTTACAGCAATTGGGACGGGTCTAGCATATCATTTTGGCGTGAGCAACAATGATCCTAAGTATGTAAAATACGATAAGATCGAACTTAAGGATGTTACGGGTACATGGAAATTAGTGGATGCGACGAACAAAGAATATTTTAGTAAAGATATAAAAGTTGTATTTACTCCAAGTGAATTAAAAATTGTAACAAAAGACGATACCAAAACAGTTAAATTGACAACCAGAATTATTTCAAACAGTACTAAGTTGATTGCATTTATGAAGGAAGATGAAGGTACGAATAAAGGAATTGAATTTCGTATGGAAAAACGCAAGATAAATGGAATAGAAAGAACTGTATTGGCTATGCCAGTGGATAATGAATGGGGTTACTTTGTTCGTGAAAGGAAGTGAGTTAGATGCAATGTCCAAACTGTGGAAAAGATAATTTACCTAACGCATAATTTTGCGAAAACTGTGGACAAAGTTTGTTACCATCACAACAAACTTTTATTCAACCGATCCCGCCTAAAAAGAATAATGTTGGTAAATACATTTTAGGCGTGTTTATTGGTTTGTTACTCAGTGTGCTTGCAGTTGGTGCGATAACTTTAGTGCATAACTCACTAGCTCAACGTCCAGCTAAAACAAGTACTAAGTTAAAAACTGAAACGGTCAAGGATCCCCCTAAAGACGAAAACGATGATAGTTCAACCCAAGAAGATGCCAGTTCCGATGATGAAGCAGATTCATCAGATGAGCAAGAAGTTGATCAAGATGCGCCAACACCTGTTGTAGCTAACGGTCAAACGACGACTTGGGTCAGTGATAATGGCCCAGTTTTAACGATCAATGGAACGACAACTGTGACAATTTCAAACGGAAGTAAGGCTCCAGAAGATGGAACTTATGATATTAGCGGGATCGAAAACAATGGTGAAAGTTTCCATCTTATGAGTGGTCCGCCACAAGGACGGATCGATAGAGGGGAAATCAGCATCGTTGACAATGTTTTGACTGTGAACAATTAAGGTCAGATCACGACTTATCACTATCAACCAGAGTCAAAAGAAGATAATACCGAAAGTAGTTCCTATGATGATGACGATAATATCTATGAAGCAGATTAGGAGGGAAGACTATGCAATGTCCAAATTGTGGAAATAATAATGCTCCTGGAGCAAAGTTTTGCCAAAATTGTGGCTATAATTTTTCAACGGGCAAGAAAAAAAGTCCATGGCTATATATCTTATTAGTTATCGGAGCTTTAGTTGTACTGTGCGGTGGTTTCTTTGCATATAAGGCGGTTACTAACCAAACAGCAAGTGCTCCAACCAAGCAAGTGGCAAGTTCCAAAAAAGAAACGAGTTCGTCCAAAGCTAAGAAAAAAGAAAGTTCTAGTGAAAAAGAAAGCTCAACAGCAGTGGAAAGTTCATCTGAACGTGAAAAAGCTTCTAGCACAAGTGTAGAAACAGCATCTTCAAGTAGCCAAGAAGCAAGTTCAGCACCAGCTTCAACTGGGATAGTTGCAGGTCAAACAACAGCTTGGTCGACAAATCCTAATGGAAATGGTGACGAAGAACTTTTGGTCATCCAAGGAACTGATTCAGTTTTGATGAGTCATAATACAGTTGGTCCATCAGGTACTATGATGCACAACGATGGGACTTTTACGATCGAAAATGTTAGTGCAGGCGGGACTAGATTTTTTGTAATGGATCGTGAAATTGTTTTAGGTGAAGTGACGATCTCAGGCAATACTTTGACATTAAACCAACAAGGACAGGTCAGAACATATTATCTCAAGAACCGGTCATAGTATAGTTACATACCTAACGCAAAAATTGCGTTGGGTATTTTTTGTCTTAATTTAGGTAAAAGATAACGTTTACGTGAAAAATCTAGCATGGTAGAATTTACGTGTAAATATTTAGACTGGGGGGATATGATGAAAGAGGCAAAACAAAAGAAAAATATCCAAAAAGTCAACGAGCTACTCGCAGAATTATACGACCTTCTAGATCATCAAGCAGCTAAAGCAGCCGTTCAAAATGCGTATAACAAAATAAATACGTCAGATAAAGTTTCAGTCCAGTACGCCGAGGTGCCCGAAGCGATCGAGGCGCTGAAAAGAGAGTTTTCGAGGCTATCACTTGCTAAAAAGACAAAATTCACCCGTGCCCAAGAAGAGATAGTCTCCCAGTTGACGGTTTTTACTAGAAGATCTTTTCAAAAGGGTTTTGAAGGCTTAGGAATGGTGGGCGTTTGGTTTGGATAAGAAAATACCTGATCGAATTTCAAAAATTTGGTCAGGTATTTTTTCATGTAAAACTACATGTATAAGTACGTTGAAGACCGCTATATCAACTGCAAGACGCATTTTATATAATTTGGGATGTATTAATGCTAGGGAGTTTATCATTATGGATAAAGAAGAAATCGATATTGAGGCATTGCACTCATTTTATAAGGAATTACAGAATTTGATCGGTCTAGAAAGCATGTTGAAGGTCCACGATCACTACAAAGGCTCGCAATTAGTGATCCCAAGCCATCTCTATGACCGTAAGATCGCTGCGACAAAGATCACTGAACAATATAACGGACGCAATTCACGTGAACTAGCGCGCAAGTATGGTTATTCCCAAAAATGGGTCTCGGATAATTTGCGTAAAGCCCGTGAAAAAGGCACACCGGTAGCAGATTGCAAAAAATAGGCAACCTAAAATAAATTTAAAAAATTATATTTATTGTTGACAAATTCATAGAATATGCTAAATATAAGGTTGATAAATTAGGATTTATCGAGATAATTTCCAAGGCGAAAATTTATGAAAATGCCAGTCGAAATGTCAGCTCTGATTGGAGAGCAACGGACACATAAATTGTTTGAAATGGTCAAGAGTACCAAATATGACTTTTCTATGCGGCTGTATTCTAAGTAGTACTGTGAATATTATATTTTAAAGCATGAAGATCACAAGCAACCACGTATTTTAGCCCTAGAATTAGGCTATAGTTTGCGTTTTGTGCAAGATGTGATCAAAGAAAAACGATGCTTGCCAACAAACTATGATGAGGAAATTGTTAAGATGAATCAACGGAATTTATCAGCTATTCTACGAGCTGTTTGGCGAGCGGGTGGTCAATCTGGTCTATGATAATTTGCGAGGAAGCACCATCTATTTTCCTTCCAAATTACATTCTAAAGATTATGCGCGCAAGAAGATCGCGGAAAATATGGATCGCTTGAATGTACGTGAGCTGGCAAAATTGACTGGTTACAGTGAGCGCAGTGTGCGATGGATGATCAGTGAGATAACTGAAGATGATCAATGAGGCTTTAGCATATCTGCTAGAGCTTTTTTTGTGCAGTGAAAAAAGTTATTCTTTTTGCATTAGGTGACACTATACGTCTACTTATCGGCGGATAATATAAAACATAAGGTGATCAATTGAAAGTTTAGTGGTAGCTTTGATCACCGGATCACTAGGCAATACGTTGGATGAAGACTAGAGCATTACACAGAAAGGAGAAGTCTAATGACTAACAATTCACCAAGAAATACCCATGGACCGATCGTCAAAACTGGTCCTACAGCAGGGCAAAATCGTTCGCGCAACAAAGATGGTAGCTGGCGCAAAAAGCGCAGTGATGCTGGAAAATCAAGAAAGTAGGCCCACAGATGTTAGATGAAATTTACCAAAAGATGTACGTAGTGGCAGAAAAAGTTTACAACTATATGTACCAATTTTTAGGTGATCCAGAAGATTGGTTCGATTGATCAAAGTAGCTCGGTTCATGGGATCGGGCTATTTTTGTTTCTTCCTTATAAAAATCTTAATGTTTTTATTGATAGATACAGCTGTAACCACTAAAAGTAAGTAGCAAGTATATTTATTTTGGAGGGATGCAGATGTATTTATTGTTGTTGTCTTTAGGAGTACTGGGTTATTATTTAGCTTCTAAAAAATTAGGATTAGGAAATGGGATGTCGTGTACGACCGGCATCTTTTTCGCTTTTATACCATATTTATTGTTTAACCATTTTGTAGGATTTATGCAAACGATCGTTGTGTTTTTGGCAATTATTTTTATTTTAGGCTATATGAGTCAGAATAGTGCCAAAAAGAACTGGGCAAAGGCAAATTATCCTTTTATCAGTCCGTACAAGTTAGCTGAAGATTTGGAAAAAGCAGCGAACACACCACTTGAAAATGAAGTTGATCCTATGACGTATGAGGCTTTAGCCGATGACTTACCTTATAATCGTGCTCAGGCATTTGCAAGTGGATCAAAACTGAATGCTGAAGATCAAGATGCTATTTTTCCAATTTTCTATAATGCACATCCAGCTGATAATGAGATGGCATTCCGTGAATATGGATACCTAGTTTTAACAACAGGTATTATTTATAAAAAACAAGTTGAAGCTGCTAAAGAAGCAAAAGAGAAATTTCTTGTAAAAGAAGTCGAAGTGCCGTTTGCTAATATTTATGATGTTAGTCGAACAAACACAACCGTTATGATCAATTACTATAACGGTGAAACTAAGCAAATTACAAGTGGTAACGAGAGAGAAGTTATTTTTCTATATAAGATCATTCGTGCAGCCATTGATAATGGTTGGACTAAGAATTGTACGACTATTCTACATAATTTAGCTAAAGTTCAAATGTCTGATGTTGATGGGATCACACAAGAAATCAATACCAAATATGAAATTGCTAAACAACAGCAACAAGAAGTTCAGCGAATTGCTTCAGTTGATGATGTAGACCACGTATTCACAGAAGAACAAGAAAAGAATTTGGCCAAAACTAATCAACAGATATTGGATAGAGCTACTGATACTAGTATAGCTAACCATATATTAGGGAATTCTACCGGTGAAAGTCTGTTCCAAAAACATCAGATCAACGATCGTTTTTCAGGTGCTAGAGGGCATGGTCATGCTGGCGAGTTGATGGGCGATACTATGGACAAGCTTAGTCTAAGAAGACGTCAATGGAAGGTAATAGTCACGAAAAGCATGGAGCTGATAGAGTAGTTAACGGTGTAAATATTCAAACTAAGTACTATTCAAGTGCAAATAAGAGTATTGCAGCAGCTTTTGAAAATGGTGTGGCAAAATATCGGAATCCTGATGGTTCTATGATGAAAATTGAGGTACCACGTGATCAGTATAATAAAGCTGTTAAAGCGATGGCTCGACGCATTAAAAATGGAGAAGTTCCTAATGAAACAAATCCTCAAAATGCAGCGCGTTATGTTAAACGTGGGGCGCTGTCATATGAGCATTCACAAATTGCTACTAAATCTATTTTTGACCGTGGAAGCACAATTGTTGTGGATGGACAAGTTAAATCAGTTTCATTTGGCCAGAAGCTAGTTTATTCAGTTGATAGTGATTTTTTGACGGGTGTTGCTAATACAGTTCCAACTGTGATAGTTAGTCAGGTATGGTATTATGTTAATGCACGATGGCATGGGCAAGATGCAGATGAAGCATTAAAGGGAGCTGTGTTAGGATCCGTAAAGCCTATTTTAGTGGGTGCTTCTATTTATACAGTATCATCTCAATTTGGTGGTTCTAATTTAGCTAAATCTATTTTTAAGGGTGTAAAAGCTGATAAAATTACCCAGAGAACAGCTATTGGCGTTACAGCAGCAATCACTATTGGCCCTGATGTGGTTGATTTTCTAAGAGGTCGTATCTCAATGCAACAGTTGGTCAAAAATACAGCCGTTACAGCTGCCGGTGCTGCAAGTGGTGCAGCTACTGGTGCTATGCTCGGTTCTTTCATCCCCGGAGCGGGGACGGTAATTGGTGGTATGATTGGTGGTGCTGTTGGATCAATTGCGGACAAGTTTACCGAAGATGATAGCGTAAAAATGATCAGAATCGCCAAAGAAGAATTTATCGATCTAGTTATTTTTTGTCCATTGAAACAAGATGAATTCGAAGAAATCGTAAATAAGATTTTTGTGGGTAAGGAAACATCAAAGTTGTATAAAGATATGTTTGCTGCTGGAAACTCACGTAAGTATATTCGTGATCTATATCGTAAGATGATCATCGATAAACTAAAAAACGTGAAATCAATGAAGATGAAATCATAGAAACTGTGCAAACGGCATTTGGTGTATTTCAAACCGCATAATTAGTTAGTAGATAGCGTGTATCTCAGAGAAGATATGCGCTATTTTTGTGCAGTTTATTAAATATAACCCGTATCGTTTACAAACGGAAGTCACAATTGATGGGAGTCCAGTTAAGCAAAATAGTAAATTTAATGTTGGGGAAAAACGTCTCCAAGAATGGATCAACAAATTACCTGAATATGTGAGAGAAGAATTCAATACAAGAGATGTTGAAATTGTATTCTATGGTACAAAATTAGACTATGAAGATTTAAAAGAAATTGCTGACGAAGCAAATATCAAGACAAAGTATCTCCCAGCTAAAGAGGGGATGGAGAATAAGGAAGCTGCAATTCAAGCTGTGTTTGAAAAAATTCAAAAGGGACCTTTTGATGCCTTAAAATCATCAAAAGTAACTAGAGATTTTGAGAAGGCAAAAAATAATGAGTTCGAAGTTAATGTTGTAGCTACAATGAGTTTGGGAAAGTCAACATTGATTAATTCACTTATGCGGCAAAAGCTCATGCCTACTGCTCTACTAAATCATTTAATTTAAAGATGGAAGGCAACGTCTTTCTAAAGTCTGGATTGTTTAGATTTTTAAGCGCATTTTGAACAAGTACTTCAGGCTCATCATATAGGTTTATTTTTCATGTAAAATCTCTCCTTAGTTGGTATAATTTTGTATGAAAGAGAATACAAATTTATTGTAATTAAATGATTCAAAATTGGCAGCTTCCAAAGGGCCTTCTCCGAACGGCTTTGTGAAAAAATTTTATCAGTCCGCTAAAGATCTATATCCTATTCCTTAAGGAGACGGATATAGATTTTTTATTTTTATCACTTTCTGCGCAGTTTTCTGTTTATTATGTAGCGTTAAATATGTTATTATAATAAATTGATTAGAAAGAAAGGAAAAACATTTTAGCTATGTGGGGTAGAAAAAATATTATCTTGCTAGCCTCAGGGATCTTGATTGTGGTCTGTGTGCTGATAACTTTTCTCAGCAATGCAGGTGGAAAGAAGACCACGTTGACTTTCCAAGATGGCAGCACATATACAGGTACGACAAATGAGGGTAAACCCGTCAAAGGGACGCTCAAGTTCAAAAACGGTGATGTTTACACCGGTGGCTTCAAAGACGGACATTTTGAAGGTCGGGGCACTTTCAAGTCACATAACGGCTGGACTTTTACGGGGATCTTCCACAAGGGTGTCGCAAATGGCGCGGGCAAATTGCAGGATAAAGACCACGTCATCCAAGCCGGTAACTATGTCAAAGGAGAGTACAAAGACAAATGAGAATCAAATGGTTTAGTTTGATCCGGATCACGGGTCTGATCTGTGTGCTCTTATATCACTTCTTTCAAATGCGCTATACTGGTGGTTTTATCGGGGTCGATATCTTCTTTACGTTCTCAGGTTATCTGATCACCGCTTTGATCATCGATGAGTTCAGTCGCTCGCAAAAATTTAGGTTGCGTGATTTCTATTATCGGCGCGTGATGCGGATCTTGCCACCCCTGGTCTTGATGATCTGTATCGTTTTACCGTTCACTTTATTGGTTGGTAAAGATTACATCACTGACCTGACACGCCAGATCACATCAGCGGTCGGATTTGTGACCAACATCTTTGAAATCAAGACGGGTGGAACGTACGAATCGCGCTTTATTCCGCATTTGTTCGTCCACACGTGGTCATTAGCGATCGAAGTTCAATTCTACTTGATCTGGGGCTTTTTACTTTACTTATTGACCAAAGTCTCAACGTCGGTCAAACAATTCCGCTTGCGGGTGCTGGCTGGTTCAGCCTTACTCGCAGTAGGAAGTGCGACCGCAATGTATCTAGGAGCCCAAGGCTTGAGTGAATTTTCACCGATCTACTTCTCCAGTGTGACTCACATCTTCCCATTTTTCGTCGGGAGCGTGTTGGGATCAATCGCGGGGATCCAAGATCTGATGCCAGCTTTCAGTGCAAGTGTTGAGAAACATTGGACTAAAAATAAAGCTTTAGCCTTTATGGTGATAAATTTAGCACTATTATTCATCTTGGCTTACTTCCTGCGCTTTGATCGCCGTGAGACTTATATGTTTGGCTTTATTTTAGCGAGTCTCTTTGCCGCGGGTGCGATCTTTGGGGCTAATATCTTACACCGCAAGACGCTAGATGTAAAAGAGCCCCAGATCTTTGTCTACCTCGCAGATATCAGCTATAGTGTTTATCTGTTCCACTGGCCGTTGTTTGTCGTCTTATCCAAGCAGTTCAGTAACGGGATCGCCGCGCTTTTGACAACGATCTTATCGGTCATCTTTGCGAGCTTCTCGTATTACTTCTTAGAGCCGCTTCTCCGCGGTAAACCGGTCTCATTGGTTGGGCGTGAAGTCAATTTCAAACAGATCGTGACGCCTTTAGGTGGTTTTATGACACTAGCGATCGGGTTTGGGGTGTTTCTCTGTTTACAAGCACCGACGATCTCTTCGTTGGAAGAAAACTTGATGTTAGGTGGGATCCAACAAGATGTCGGTAAGCTCGATATGGCGTACGCCAAAGCGACTGCGCCTAAAAATGAGACGCCAGTAGCGGCCGATCAAAATACGGGTATCCCAGCTGGAACGACGATCATCGGCGATAGTGTGACGCTTGGCAGTCGCAGTTATCTGTTGGAACACATGACAGACGTCGATATCGACGCAGAAGGTAACCGCACGATGAATCTAGCTTATGATGTTTTGATGAATCTACAAAATAGTGGGCAATTGCGTAAAAACGTGGTGATCTGTATCGGGACCAACTCGTTAGATGATTATCAAGAACAAACGCAAAAGGTGATCAATGACTTGAAACCAGGGCATCATTTGATCTTCATCACCCCGCATGATGGCCATGCCGATTCTTCGTATAACTCATATAAGTTGGGTGTGTGGGAACGGACTTTACCAAGCAAATACAAGTTCATCACGATCGGCGACTGGGATCAAGTTGCCCGAGCACACCAAGAAGTCTTTGAAGGCACTGATGGGACACACTTTGGTGGACGTGAAGATGCCAGCAAGTTGTATCTTGATTGTATCCAAGATGCACTCAAACGGGCTGAAAAGACACCAGTTAAGAAATAACCATTTAAGTATCAGCAAAAAATTTGCTGGTACTTTTTTATTTGCGTTTTTGCAAGGAAAAATACATGGAATTAGTCATGTATATGTACAATATCAAATGAATTTGTTTTTAAATATAATGGACCTAAAACGATTTTACATATATAGGAGGGTCCTCAAATGAGTGTTGAAGATTTATTAGATGTTAGTCAAGGCGACGATTTAATGAGTGAATTATACGGTCAGACTAAAGAGCAAACCAAGCAAGTCGCCAAAAGTGCAGATGAAGTAGCAAGTGTGGTCGCTAAACCTGTCACGACAAATGCCCCAGCGCCATCAGCGGGTAATGACGTATCGGAATTATTGGGCAATGATACTGCCAATGTACCGGCACAAACAGAGGCACCTAAAGTTGAAAAAACGCTCTACAACAAGCTAGATGCAAATGATCAAAAATTGGCTGAAAAGCAATCTAAACAGCTCAACTATGCAGAACGGAGCACATTGACGAATTACGGTCAAAAAGCCGCTGATAGTATTGATGCCTTTTCCAAGAAATATATGGAAAAAGGTCTTGATGATAGCAATCGTAAATCTGTCAGTGCCGATCTGAATATGTTGGCTAATGTGATCAAGAGCATCAACTTACAAGAAGTTGCTGATCAAGTCGAACGTGAAGAAACACAACAAGAAGATCGGGGAGGTTTCTTTGGCTTATTCAAGAAAAAGCCAAGCAAATTAGTTCCAGAAAAGAAACAAGATATCTTTAAAGCTACTTCTGATCGGATCGATGCTTTGAAAAATAAACTCGGTGTCGATCAACAGATCTTAGTCGAAGATAATAAGCAATTAGATGCCTTCTATACCGAAAATTTGAACTTATTCAGAGTTACTAATATCTTGATCGCAGGTTTGGAAATTTATGAAGAAGAGCTTGTGACTAAGATCATCCCTGAGCTACAAGAAGCTAAAAAAGATCCGACGCAAGATGAAGCTAAGATCCAAGAACAGTTGGAAGTCGCTAATAAATATGTTGCAGCGATCGATCGACGGAAATATGACTTTAGGGTCAACCGCCAAATGATCATTCAACGAGCACCGTCGATTCGTTTGATCGAAGAAAATAACGTCAACTTAGCTGAAAAGATCCAAACCACGATCATGACGACTTTGCCAGCTTGGCGCACGAACTTTGTGGTCATCATGAGTACATTACGCCAAAAACAAGTTACGGAAACGGAAAAAGGTATCAGTGACCTGACAAATGATCTGTTAGTCCAAGGGGCAGATGCCTTGCATCAAACAAGTGTGGAAACGGCGCGGGAAAATGAAAGAGCGATCGTTGATATCGAATCACTAGAATATGCACAAAACAAATTGATCCAAACTTTGGATGAAACGATGCAGATCCAAGAAGAAGGCCGCCGGATCCGTGAAATTTCGACGCAAAAGCTCAACGAAATGGAAGAAAAAATGAAGCAAAAGGTCAAAGAATATGCAGAAAAAGGACGTTAATGAAAAAAGTAGTATATTAGATAATTGCAATTTTACTAGTTTTATTTTTACCTTGGTACATTGGCATTCCTGGTGCAGTGATCGCGTATATTATTTACAGATCAAGAAAAAATACAACACATAAGGTTCCTCAACCAAGTGTTCAAGAACTGGAACGTCAACGAGTAATGCAAAGAAATCGGGCGATCATCAACGGTTATCTAGCTGACCGAGCTAAATTTGCCAAAAACGTAAAACGGCGCTTTGATTATAATAATGATGATATCGAAAAATGGCGCACTAGTGTGGATCAGTATTTTGCCCAAGCAAATGCAGTGATGGTTGCGATAACGAACAATCCTACTTTGCGCTATATCGATCCTAAGTACAAATTGCAAAGTTATTTTGATGATATTGCGGTGAAGATCTTGAATGATCCACCTAGGATATTCACTTTTGAAGGTATGGTAGTAAACATTTTGCCTGAGATGAACAAAACGCTCAGTTACTATAATCGGATCTATGACAACAATTTGATCGCTAATGATCCTGAAGTGCAAAAGACTTTGTCGAGCACTAAAGCTCAGATCGAAGGCTTTGCGCAAAAGATCCAAGCAGAGTACAAGCGCGTCTTGATGGGACAAGTTGCCGATATGCAAAGCCAAACAGCACTTGGTGGAGCAATGGTAAGTGATGTGGTCCAAAATACCACAACTATGCCAAAAAAAGAGATGCCCCAAGTCGACAGCAAAAATGATATTGAAGACATGTTGAAGTAGTATGAACACAGGTGATCGTGAGGGATTAAGATGGGATTCTTTGATGGTATTAAGAAGTTTGCTAATGAAATAGTCGATGATGAGATTTGTCAGCTTGGTGAAAATGCTCAAAAGCGAGAATTAAAGAATAGGATCGCTAAGCAACTAAAACAAAGAAAGATCTCGAATGCATCTACTAAAAAAATCGAGCACAAAAAGGTCGATAATTTACGTGAAGTATTCAATGTTGACTATCGAGATCTACTATTCTTTGTAGATACAACAATGATGCGCAATAATGGGACTTTGGGGATCGGTGCAACTGATGAGTGGGTATTTTGGAAGTTCAATGATGAACAACGCTTAGCCATGCCCTTAAATGATCTATTATTATGTTATACTAGTGACGATAAACTTATAATTGTTAAGCTTGAAAATGAACAACTTACATTCAATTCATTACCAATAGGCGATAAAGCTGAAATGTTTGATGCAGTTATCGCTGCACTCAACAAGGAACAAAAGACAGTAGTTACCTATCAAAATATGCTAGAACCGTTAGTAGAACGTGATTTAACTAGCTATGATGCACTCCGGCTCGACTTGCTGGAAGTTTTGAGTCCTGCACAACATGTTCGCTTAGAAAAGTTGCTCATTGAAAAAGCGATCGCCGAAAATGACCCAACATTTTGGAGTTATGCAGTGCACCAATTGTTTTCCAATGATAGCGAAGAGTTTGAAACTTTCCGTGGGAAAATCTTGGAACATACAGTCTCTTTATTACAGGGGAACCTAACTAAAGAAAACATCAATGAATACTTGGATATCATAAATAAATTTGATGTTGATGGAAAATATACAACAGTAAAATTGGAATGTATGTTGAAGCTAAATAGGGTCGCTGAAGCTAAAATGTTAGCTTATAGTGAATTACCTGAATCATAACGGGAAGAATTTCTTGCAAAACAGGAGCAAAAAGAAAATGAATTACGCTTGAAGATCGAAAAAGCTATTAATAAGGGCGAGGATATTTTCGTAAATAATCCTGAGTATGTTTATGTTTATCTCACTGGGGGCTTGTTGCCAGCGGAGTATGCGGTAATTGTCGGGAGAAGAGTTGAGTATGTTGATGCAATAATTTCTAAGATGGAACGTGAAACACCAATAATCAACAGATATCAATTCACGTTGAATGAATTAGCTGCTAGAAATTACTGGTTTAATTATTTTGCTGATATCAATCATGAAGCACTTCCTACTGAAGGTAATTGGGCTAAAGTCAACAAATTCGTTTTAAATTACGGTGGTAAAGAACTTCAAAAAAGGATCGATCATGGGGTCGCAACTATTGATGAAGTTGAAAGTTATGTAAAACAACATGAAAAAGTACAACGTAACGAAGAACAATTAGCAGAAGATCAGCGAAAATGGCGTGAGCAAATGGATAAAGCTTTGAAGGAAAATTATACAACATTTTACATGAAAATGTTGGATCCGGTAAAGGCTGAATACATCCACAAAAAATTGATGATAATGTATCTAAGCGACGAATTAGAAGGTAACAATATCGAAGACTTAGATCGTTATGTGGCGGAAGTAACTGCTAAAAGTGATGATCTACTAAACGAGCTAGTCAAAGATGAGTATGCTAAAGCTCCATTGGTTCGCGGTGAGTTTGAACGTGCAGAAGATTTTGACAAGCGAGTAACTGACAGGATCGAAGAACTCAAAAATGAGATCCAAGGTCGGTTATCTTTAGAAGAAAATCATTTAGATAACAAAATTTCAAAATTGGATGCTGCCAATGAATTAGCTGTTCGTAAGATGCAACAATTGATGTCAGATGAGCACATTGCTAAATTAAATGTACTACTATTTATGGACCAATTGAAAAATGTTAAGATCAAGCAATATGATCCAGATAAATTTAGATTTAAATATATCTATGGTAATGAACAAGAAGATTTCGTGGATGTTCCAATAGAAGTTGCTCCAAAATTCAGAGATAATTTTAGACCCAAAAATTGTTCAGATGTAGTTGTTATCGTTGATGAAGATAATGATGGTAAGCCATTAGTTGTTACAAAGTATCATTTTATGGGTGAAGAATATTACCTTAAGGTCTGCTATATGTGGTAATGAAAAGACTTGAGATCAGTTAGAGATCTCAAGTCTTTTTTTGCGTAATATCATCATTATTTGTTGAAAAACGAATTTGGTGATCGAGTCATCAACTCTAGAAAAATCGGTGAAAATTTGGACGGATGGAGCGGGATCTCATCGCTTAACCAGATCGAGATGACCGTGATCAAGTGGTCGGTCAAAAGTTTGACGGTCATAGTTTGTGAAAAGGGAGTATTTAGAGGCGGATGTGTTGTCAGATATTCCGAGGTGACACTGGCCTCTCATATAAGTAGTGCCGCCATTTTAGATCAATGTTAGTGCTGTAAAGGACTCTAAGCCACTCGCGCTGGTGGTAGATCAGTGGCAAAATATGTACAGCGATCCCGTGATAGAGTTCAGTTGGAGGCAAGCAGAGGACTTTTTGTTGGAATACTTGCAGTATCTGTTCGTCGATAGTTGCATGGATGTAGTCAAAGATCTCATCAACACTATTAAAATGCTTTTGATAAATGGCTTGGCGTGAGATGCCAGCTTCGTTTGCGATCTCAGTTAAAGTCAAGTGTGATCGCTGCTTGTTTTGCAGAGCCAAACGCATAACAGCATTGATGATCATTTCCCGTGTTTCTCTCATTTTGTGATTCCTTTCCATAAAAAATTGTCACTGTGTTAAGCAATAGGCAGGGAAAATCGCTATTTTACTCAGGGATATGTTGTCAGCGTGTCAATTTTTAGGGATATATTTCTTAGGTAGAGCTAGGGTATAGTGTGGAAAATGATGGGAATATTGTAACATGTTCAATGATTATAGAGGAGAGAAACGTATGAAAAATAAAAAATTATTATCGGCTCTTGTGAGTTTGATATTATTCATAGTATATGTAGCTATTATTTATACTAACCGTGAAAATCAATGGGTCATGGCCTTAGCTGCTTTAGTGCTATTGCCGATCATTGCAGTCGTATATAGGGATCTATTTTTACCCAAGGATAAATGAACGGACCTTAACCTTCTTATAAGTTTTAGGCAAAATAAATGCCTCCTGCTAGTTTTCGACTATACTATATAGTAGAAAGAAAAAAGTGGGAGGTATTTTTATGGATAAAAATGAAGTAGTCGAAACACCTAAACAAAAGGCACAAAAAGCGGTCCATACAGCAGCAATCGGAGCAGCCACAGTGGCGGCAACACCGATCCCATTTGCCGACGCGATAGCTTTGATGCCGATCCAAACCGCAATGATCGTGCAGATCTATCGGGCGTACGGTAAAAATGTTTCTAAGGGTATGGTACAAGGTGTGCTCAAATCCACTTTTGCGACAACGATGGGGCGGAGCTTAGCAGGTAGCTTATTCAAATTAGTCCCAGGTGCTGGAAGTATTCTAGGAGGCGCGATCAGTGCAGGTGTAGCCGTTTCAGTGACCGAAGCGATCGGCCAAGTTTTGATCAAAGAATTTGAAGATGGTAATGCGATCGATCTTGAGAGCTTGAGTTCGATCATTTTAACAGCGATCGCGATCGCAACGAAGAAAAAATAGTACCAGTTCGAAGATTTTTGTGCTAAACTGGCAAAAACACAAAAAGGATGTATAAGAGATGAAACGCTACCAGACATTATTATTTGACGTTGATGACACTTTACTTGATTTTCATGCGGCTCAAGACCAAGCGCTCGACCAGCTATTCACTTCAGTCGATATCGAGCCGACTGCTACGGTAAAACAGGCCTATGCCACATATAACCAAGGACTGTGGGAACAGCTCGAACGTGGCGAGATCACACGGGATGAGTTGATGGCGATCCGTTTTCCGACCTTTTTTAAGGAGCATTTTGGTAAAACATTAGCTAATAATAGCTTAAATGAACGTTACTTGCAGTTTTTAGCTAATGGTCATCAACCCCTGCCTGGAGCACGTGAATTGTTGGAAGATCTAGCAGCACGTGACTATGAGCTGTATATTGTGACTAACGGTGTTAAATTCATCCAAGAAAAGCGGCTAAAAGAATCTAAGTTTGATCAATATTTCAAACAGATCTTCATCTCAGAGACGTTAGGTGCCCAAAAGCCGTCGCAACTCTTTTTCAAACGTGCTTTTGATCAGATCGCGGGTTTCGATAAAGAAAAAGCCCTGATCATCGGTGATTCGCTCAGTTCAGATATGTTAGGTGGCCAAAATGCCGGGATCGATACACTATGGTTGAATCGTAAGCAACAGGTAGCTGATCCTAAGATCAAGATCGATCTGGAAGCTAGTTCGCTGGCTCAGATCAGTGATATTTTAAGCTAAATAAATGAAGTTGTAGTTAGCCAGTATTAGTACTACTCTGTATTTGGGGAGTGAGAGTATGTCAGATACATTAGTAGTACTATCAAAGTTGATCGATGCTATTTCAGAAGAGTATTTATATTTTTCTCAAAAATTTATACAAAAAGTAAATATGAGCAAATATAATTTACGGAAACTAAATATAGGCAATATTATGCGAG
This sequence comes from Ligilactobacillus sp. RTP31139st1_D10_RTP31139_211217, assembly GCF_040226755.1. Taxonomy (NCBI): domain Bacteria; kingdom Bacillati; phylum Bacillota; class Bacilli; order Lactobacillales; family Lactobacillaceae; genus Ligilactobacillus; species Ligilactobacillus sp. RTP31139st1_D10_RTP31139_211217. The sequence goes on along the minus strand of NZ_JBCOAR010000009.1, from coordinate 4,172 downwards.
ATGATTATTTCTTACATGAACTTATCCCAGGATATTTAAAATTTTCAGCTATTTTGATGGAAAAGATAGAATATGACTTTCTAGATTATTTATTGGATTTTGATTTTAGTTATCGTGTGAAATCCCAAAAGACGACCTATGATAAAATCAGACAGTACTCTTACAGGGAAAAATCTCTTGGCGGAATTTCTGTAAATAAATCATTAAATGATTTGGTGGGTTTTCGGATCATTTTGGCAGATATTGAAAAAAATCTAGACGGAATTAGAGATTTATTAACTTTAAAGTGTGATGATAAGAAGTTATTTCGATTTATTGATCGTGATGTTGGTGGATATCATGCAATTCATTGTTATTTCAAGATCAATAACTATAGTTTTCCGTGGGAATTACAGATTTGGGATTCTGCAAACAAAGCTGATAATTTTTTTGCGCATGAAGAACATGAACGAAAGAGGATGGTGGAAAGTAATGCTTCATATGATCGCTTTAGCTAAGCAAAATGGAATCGCATTAGCTTATCATTTTGCTGCAACAGACAAAGAAGAATTTTTAAAAAAAAGAAGTGAATTACGAAATATTTCGCCAGACTTTTTGGCGGGGATCAGTATTCATGTGATAAACAGCGAAGGAACAACTTTTGCAGATATTCAGAGTATGGATCCATATTTTTCTGATGCAATACAACTAGATAGCGTATCTGAATTAGTTGAAAAGGTCAGACGGTTGAGTCAATTGAATGCCACTGATATTGCAGCTTATTTAGTACAACGCTACCATTTAAATTCTTTCTTATTACAAAAGACGCTATATTATATTTATGCTGATTACTTAGAAAAATATCGTGAACCTCCCTTTATCGCTGACTTTGAAGCATTTGAACATGGACCGGTCGAAAGAGAAGTCTATCGTAAAAATAAATATACTGATGAATTAGAAAAGTCAGGTTTATTTGAGGGAAAATTAGCGGTCTACCCAAAAACTGCAGAATTACTTTTGACGATCAAAACAACAGTTGAACAGTGTAAGCAACAATATATTGCAGCTTGGGATGATCCGGGGAAAAATTTGACCCATCGAAAAGGGACTCCTTGGAGTCGTGCGCGTGCCAGGCAAGAAAATTTGAAAATTTTAGATGAAGATATTTGCGCTTATCATCATTTAGAACGTTTGCCGACACTGACGAAATAGTTTTCAGAAAACGCGCAAAAAGTATTGACAGTACCGGTTTTTATTGCTACACTATATAGATGCAAAAACTGTGAATTTAGATGCTTGATACGATCTATTGTCCGGATCAGGTAAACGAAGAAGCAAAAATAGTGAGGTTTATTTTATTAAACATGATCTGTTTTTGCTTTTTTTTGCCAAAATTCACTGAAAATTTTTGTAAAAAGTTATTTGTAACATAATTGTAATATTAATTTTCAGTTGTAGCAGCAATTTACAGTAAATATTTTGAGAGGTGAACAACTTGGCAGGACATTTAGTAAAATACGGCAAACACCGTGAACGCAGAAGTTATTCTCGAATCAAAGAAGTTCTAGATCTGCCTAACTTGATCGAGATCCAAACAGACTCTTACAAATGGTTCTTAGACGAAGGTTTGCGTGAGATGTTTGAAGACATCATGCCTATCGAAGACTTCGCAGGGAACTTATCACTTGAATTTGTAGATTATCAATTGTTAGAACCAAAGTACACGGTTGACGAAGCACGTGAACACGATGCTAACTACTCAGCACCATTACACGTTACTTTGCGTTTGATCAACAAGGAAACAGGAGAGATCAAGTCACAAGACGTCTTCTTTGGCGATTTCCCATTGATGACAAAGCAAGGAACATTCATCATCAACGGTGCTGAACGTGTTATTGTCTCACAATTAGTTCGTTCACCCGGCGTATACTTTAACTCTGAATTAGATAAAAATGGCCGTGAAAACTACGGTACAACGGTGATCCCTAACCGTGGTGCTTGGTTGGAATACGAAACAGATGCTAAAAATGTTGCGTATGTACGTATCGACCGCACACGTAAGATTCCATTGACAGAATTGATCCGTGCTTTGGGTTACGAATCAGATTCACAAATTCTTGAAATGCTCGGTGAAACTGATGCATTGATGAATACTTTGGAAAAAGATATCCACAAGAACATGGAAGATTCTCGGGTTGAAGAATCCTTGAAAGATATCTACGAACGCCTACGTCCAGGTGAACCAAAGACAGCTGATTCTGCACGTAGTCTTTTGACAGCTCGTTTCTTTGATCCAAAACGTTACGACTTAGCAGCTGTTGGCCGTTACAAGATCAACAAAAAGCTTGATTTGAAGACACGTTTATTGAACACACGTGTAGCTGAAACTTTAGCTGATCCAGAAACAGGCGAGATCATCGTCAACAAGGGTGACCTTTTAGATAAGGTAGCTATGGAAAAACTAGCTCCTTACCTCAAGCGTGATGACTTCAAGATGGTAACATTCCATCCATCTGAAGAAGGTGTGGTCCAAGAACCAATGACCTTACAGATCATCAAGGTCTACTCTGAAACAGATCCAGAACGCGTGATCAACATGATCGGTAACGGTAATGTACCTTTGGAATACAAGCACATCACACCAGCTGATATCTTGGCTTCCATGAACTACTTCTTCAACTTGCAAGAAGGTTTAGGTAGCGTTGATGATATCGACCACTTGGGTAACCGTCGTATCCGTTCTGTGGGTGAATTATTACAAAACCAATTCCGTATCGGTTTGACACGGATGGAACGTGTGGTTCGTGAAAGAATGTCTATCCAAGACATCGCAACGGTAACACCACAACAATTGATCAACATCCGTCCAGTTGTTGCTTCGATCAAGGAATTCTTTGGTAGTTCCCAGTTGTCCCAGTTCATGGATCAAACAAACCCACTTGGCGAACTTACACATAAGCGTCGTCTTTCAGCCTTAGGGCCTGGTGGTTTGACACGTGACCGTGCTGGCTATGAAGTTCGTGACGTTCACTATACTCACTATGGTCGTATGTGTCCGATCGAAACGCCTGAAGGTCCTAACATCGGTTTGATCAACAGTTTGTCCACTTATGCTCGTGTTAACAAATATGGTTTCGTGGAAACACCATACCGTCGTGTTTCTTGGGATACACATAAAGTTACTGACAAGATCGACTACTTGACAGCTGATGAAGAAGATAACTATGTCGTAGCTCAAGCTAACTCACCATTAAACGATGACGGTTCATTCGTTGATGATGTTGTTATGGCTCGTCATAAAAATGAAAACATCGAAATTTCCGTTGATAAAGTCGACTACATGGACGTGTCACCAAAACAAGTTGTTGCGGTCGCTACAGCATGTATTCCTTTCTTGGAAAACGATGACTCCAACCGTGCTTTGATGGGTGCTAACATGCAGCGTCAGGCGGTTCCTTTGATCAAGCCACATGCTCCATTAGTTGGTACTGGTATTGAATACAAAGCCGCTCATGACTCCGGTGATGCTTTGATCGCTGACCATGACGGTACAGTTGAATACGTTGATGCGCGTGAGATCCGCGTGCGTCGCGAAGATGGCTCTTTAGACACTTACAAGTTGATGAAATTCCGTCGTTCTAACGGTGGTAAGAACTACAACCAAACACCGATCGTACGTGTTGGTGACCACGTTGATGCTGATGATGTGTTAGCTGATGGCCCATCAATGGAAGAAGGGGAATTAGCTTTAGGGCAAAACCCACTTATCGCCTTCATGACTTGGGACGGTTACAACTTCGAAGATGCTATCGCTATCAACGAACGTTTAGTTAAAGAAGATGTTTATACTTCGATCCACATCGAAGAACATGAATCCGAAGCTCGTGATACAAAACTCGGGCCTGAAGAAATGACACGTGAAATTCCTAACGTTGGTGAAGATGCGTTGAAGAACTTAGATGAGTTCGGTATCGTACGCATCGGTGCTGAAGTTAAGGATGGCGATATCTTAGTTGGTAAAGTTACGCCTAAGGGTATGACTGAATTATCAGCTGAAGAACGCCTATTGCATGCAATCTTTGGTGAAAAAGCACGTGAAGTTCGGGATACCTCCTTACGTGTGCCTCACGGTGGTGGCGGTATCGTCCAAGACGTGAAGATCTTCACGCGTGAAGCTGGTGATGAATTAGCAC